>NZ_JBIWAL010000039.1:51021-53986 GCF_044760045.1 Pseudomonas sp. NPDC098747
AATAATAATCAGACCACCGAAACCAACACCCAGAATAACAAACTTTCACAACACCACCATCTTCCTAACTAATACCTATAACAATTCGAACAGCAAGTCGCTGATGCGCTCGCCGGTGTGGCTGTCGAGGTTGCCGGTGGGTTCATCGGCGAACAGCACGTCAGGCTCGGCAGCAAACGCCCGGGCAATCGCCACGCGTTGTTGCTCGCCACCGGACAACTGGCGCGGTGAATGCGTCAGGCGCTGGCCGAGGCCGACTCGCTGCAGCAATTCGGTTGCGCGCTCGCGCGCATCTTTGCGGCCATCGAGCTCCAGCGGCAGCATGACGTTTTCCAGGGCATTGAGACTGTCGAGCAGCTGGAATGACTGAAAGACGAAACCGACGTGCTCGGCACGGATGCGCGCGCGTTGGTCTTCGTCGAGACCGCTCAGGCCTTGGCCGGCCAGCGTGACTTCGCCGCTGCTTGGCAGGTCGAGTCCGGCGAGCAGGCCGAGGAGGGTGGATTTGCCGGAACCGGACGCGCCAACGATGGCCAGGCTGTCGCCCTTGTTCAGTTCCAGGCTGAGTTCGTGCAGGATAGTCAGTTCACCTTCCGCGCTGGAAACCACTTTGCTGAGGTTCTTCGCGGTGAGAATGCTTGCGCCCATGGAGAATCCGATGCGAGTGTGGTTTTTGAGTGCTGGCCTGGCCTTGACGTGCATGGCCCAGAACGCAGCGGCGGGTACTGTCCTGATCGTTGGCGATAGTATCAGCGCCGGTTTCGGCCTGGATACCCGCTTGGGGTGGGTCTCGTTGCTGGAGCAACGGCTCAAACAGGAGGGTTTCGACGATAAAGTGGTCAATGCCTCCATCAGTGGCGACACCAGTGCCGGAGGCCAGGCGCGCCTGCCCGCGCTGCTTGCAGAGCATAAGCCTGAGCTGGTCATCCTCGAACTGGGTGGCAATGACGGCCTGCGCGGAATGCCGCCAACGCAATTGCAACAAAACCTTGCGGCGATGATCGACAGCTCGCGCAAAAGCGGCGCGAAGGTATTGCTGCTGGGCATGCAATTGCCGCCCAACTACGGCAAGCGCTATACCGATGCTTTCGCCCAGGTTTACGGCAAACTCGCCGACGACAAGAAAATCCCGCTGGTGCCGTTTTTCCTCGACGGCGTGGGCGGTCATCCGGACCTGATGCAGGCCGATGGTCTGCACCCGGCAGCCGGGGCTCAAGGCAAGTTGCTGGAAAATGTCTGGCCGACGCTAAAACCGCTGCTTTGAGGCTTTTCTAGCGGCAGGCTTTCGGCTAATGTGGCGCCCCCTTAATCGGAGGCCCCGATGTCGCGTTCTGCCTGGTCCCTTTTCGCCTATCAACTGATCGAGCCTGACGAGCAGCTGGATCTGTTCGCCTGCCAGGAAGTGCGGGTGCATCTGGTGACCCGTCAACTCGAACTCGGCGGTTCGGCCGATCGCACCCTGTGCGGCAGCCTGCTGCCGGCGCAACCGCGCTGGTCGAGCGTGGATCGTCGGGTGTTTCAGGATCAGCGCCTGTGCTCGTTGTGCCGCGCGATCCTCGAATCGCAAAAACGCGGGACGTCGCCTATCTGGCCTGAGTTGCGCTTCGAGCTTTAATATCAAGGATCGCAGCCTTCAGGCGCGGTCTATCGGCGCATCTCCCCGAATTCCCAAGGCGCGGTGTACAATCGCGCTCTTATACCCTTGTTGATCATGCGAAGGATTTTCCGGATGTTGCCGCGCTTTCCTGCCGTCACCCGCTGCCTGTCACTTGCCGCCCTGTGTGTGGCCGGTCCCGTTGCTGCATTGGAGCTTCCCCTGCCACCACCCGGTGAGGACATCGTCGGCCAGGTGCAGGTGATCAAAGCCAAGTACGAAGACACCTTCGCCGATCTGGGCACCACTTACGATCTGGGCTATTCGGAAATGGTCGCGGCCAACCCGGGCATCGATGCCTGGCTGCCAGGTGCCGGTACCGAAATCGTCCTGCCGACGCGTTTCATTCTGCCGCCGGGCCCGCGTGAAGGGATCGTCATCAACCTTGCCGAATACCGCCTCTACTACTACCCGAAAGGCCGGAACGTGGTGTACACCTTCCCGCTGGGTATCGGGCGTGAGGGCTGGGGTTCGCCGATCGCGCACACTTCGATCATTGCCAAGACGCCGAACCCGACCTGGACGCCTCCAGCGTCGATCAAGGCCGAGCACGCCGCTGATGGTGATCCGCTGCCAAACGTGGTGCCTGCCGGTCCTGACAACCCGCTGGGCCCGTTCAAGTTCACCTTGGGCACGCCGGGCTACCTGATCCACGGTTCGAACAAGAAGTTCGGCATTGGCATGCGCACCAGCCACGGTTGCTTCCGCATGTTCAACAACAACGTGCTGGAAATGGCCGGCATGGTGCCGGTCGGGACTTCGGTGCGCATACTCAATGATGCGTACAAGTTCGGTCGCAGTGGCGGTAAGGTCTATCTGGAAGCGCACACGCCGATCGACGACAAAGGCAATCCGTCAGTGGTCGACAAGCACACGGCGGTGATCAACGCCATGCTCAAGCGTGAAGACATCACCAACAACCTGCGCATGAATTGGGATGTGGTGCGTGATGTGGTCGCGGCCGAAGATGGCCTGCCAACCGAAATCGGTACGCCTGGCACCTCGGCGCCGATGGTCTCCAGCGCCCCGATCGATCTGCAGCAGTAAGCTCAAACAGAAAACCCGCCGATGCGTGAGCGTCGGCGGGTTTTTTATTGCCCGGACAAATGCATCCGGCACAAAAAAGCCGACCCAAAAAATGGGTCGGCTTGATAACAATCCCGAAGGACTATTACTTGCGGCTAGCTTTTTCCAGCATGCGCAGAGCACGCTCGTTAGCTTCGTCAGCAGTCTGTTGTGCTTTTTGAGAAGATGGTAGTGTTTCTACAGATTTTGGTTAAGCTTGTTGTTCTCGTTGGTGGGAGGTTCATT
>NZ_JBIWAL010000040.1:0-53740 GCF_044760045.1 Pseudomonas sp. NPDC098747
GCCATGCGCGAACAGGATTACGCAGTTAATAACAGCGTGCAGGCTGAGCAGCTAGAGGTTAGCCGCGTCCTGCGCAACACTTATGGTCTACTCGCTCTCACCCTCGCATTCAGCGGCGTGATGGCGTTCGTGGCCCAGCAGATGCGTGTTGGCTACCCGAACATTTTCGTGGTGCTGATTGGCTTCTACGGGCTTTTCTTCCTCACCAACAAACTCCGTGATTCCGCGTGGGGCCTGGTGTCCGCCTTTGCGTTGACCGGTTTCATGGGTTTCCTGCTCGGCCCGATCCTCAATCGTTACCTGGGCATGCAGGGCGGCGCTGAAGTGGTCAGCTCCGCGTTCGCGATGACGGCACTGGTGTTCGGTGGTCTGTCGGCTTACGTGCTGATCAGCCGCAAGGACATGAGCTTCCTCGGTGGTTTCATCACCGCCGGTTTCTTCGTCCTGCTGGGTGCCACACTGGCGAGCTTCTTCTTCCAGGTCAGCGGCTTGCAACTGGCGATCAGCGCAGGTTTCGTACTGTTCTCGTCGGTCTGCATCCTGTACCAGACCAGCGCCATCATTCACGGCGGCGAGCGTAACTACATCATGGCGACCATCAGCCTGTATGTATCGATCTACAACCTGTTCATCAGCTTGTTGCAGATCCTCGGCATCATGAGCCGCGACGACTGATCGCAGCCCATGAAATAACAAAAAACCCGCTTAGGCGGGTTTTTTGTTGCCTGCAGAAAAGGTGATCAATTGATCACGATGCTGCCATCGGCATGTTGCTTATAGATTGTGTAAGGCAACAGCAGTGTGTCCAGAACCCCTGACAATGCGGCATCCACCAGCACGCCGGGCGTAGCGTTGTTGTAGTTGAACGCATCGACATCATCTGGCCGCTCTGCGTGCAGCAGGCAGAAATCATAGGTCACACCGCTGTAAATCCGCGGAACGGCTCCGCAGTGGGATTTATTTTCTTTCAGATAGTCCGCCGCAACCTGATCACTGCGCACCACGGTCTGCACCGTCCCGCAACCGGCGAGCATCAGCGTCGCCAGCATCATTGCCTGAATTTTCATACCGCCAATCCTTAGCTGGAAGAATCCTCAATCTACGCCGAAAGCAGGCAAAAAGCATCTATGCCATCGGCGGCAGCCGGCGCTTGACTGGCGTCTTCTTGACGATCGCAGTATTGGTTTCGGCGAGCGTATTCAGCCGGTCGAGCAGGGTGTCCAATTGCTCCATCGAGCGGACGTGCAGGCGGGCGATAAAGCAGTCCTCGCCAGTGACCTTGTCGCACTCGGTAAATTCAGGAATCGACTGAATTTGCCGCTCCACTTCTTGGAGCTGACCCGGCAGCGGTCGCACCCGGACGATGGCCTGCAATTGATAGCCGAAGCACTTTGGGTCGATTTCGACGGTGTAGCCCTTGAGCACGCCGCGTTCTTCCAGTCGACGCAAACGCTCGGAGACACTGGGCGACGACAGACCGCTGATCTGCGCCAGGGCTTTTAACGAGCGCCGCGAATCCTCCATCAACGCACTGATGAGGATCTGGTCGATGTCATCGGTCATGGTCAATCTCCAGCATTAGGCAATTAACAAAAACTACCCTCGATAAAAAAGGCAGAAACCGAGTTTAGCCTGCTTTTTACGCTGGAGTGGCCTTGCGTCGGCTTGGCATACTTTTGCCACGCTTTCGCCAAACGCTGAGGAGATTGATGATGGACAACCCGATCCGTCGCGGCTCATTTGAAATGACCGCGGCAATGCTGATATCCGGGACGATCGGCTGGTTCGTGCTGGTTTCCGGCCAACCAGTGCTGGACGTGGTGTTCTGGCGCTGTGTGTTCGGGGCCGGCACGTTGCTGCTGATCTGCGCGGCATTCGGCTTTTTGCGCCCCGGCATACTGACGCGCACTACCTTCTTGCTGGCTGTACTCAGCGGGGTGGCAATTGTCGGCAACTGGGTGCTGTTGTTCGCGTCTTATTCCCGTGCGTCGATAGCCATCGGCACGGCGGTGTACAACGTGCAGCCGTTCATGTTGGTCGGCTTGGCGGCGCTGTTCCTTGGCGAAAAAATCACCGTGCAGAAACTGTTTTGGCTGGCGATTTCTTTTATGGGCATGCTGGCGATTGTCAGTGCCCATGGCCAGCAAGGCGAGGGCGGTAGTGAGTATTTGCTTGGGATTGCCCTGGCATTGGGCGCGGCGTTTCTCTATGCGATTGCCGCGTTGATCATCAAGCGCCTGACGGGCACGCCACCGCACTTGATCGCGCTGATCCAGGTCTGCGCGGGTGTGCTGTTGCTCGCGCCGTTTGCGCATTTTTCAGCGCTGCCGCAAGCGCCGAGTGCATGGGCCAGTCTGGTGACGCTGGGCATCGTTCACACCGGCCTGATGTATGTGCTGCTGTACGGCGCGATCCAGAAGTTGCCGACAGCGTTGACGGGCGCGCTGTCGTTTATCTACCCGATTGCCGCGATCTTCGTCGACTGGCTGGCCTTCGGTCATCGTCTGGAAGTCCTGCAATGGGTGGGCGTGGCGGCGATTCTGCTGGCCGCCGCCGGCATGCAACAGGGATGGGGTTTCAAGGCTCGGCGACTGGCCGCGCAATAAGCCTCAGATGTTCCAGTGCGGCGCGGTTTTCGCCAGGCGCTGGCGCATTTCGCCGATGTTCGCCGCGAGTTGCCGGGTGAGCAGTCGATAGCCATCCAGTGCGCTATAAACCGGCGCATCGAGGCTGGTGTCCGGTAACTCCGATGGTCGATCCAGGCGCTGCGCAGCGCCGGATTTCAGGGCCCGCGCCATGCCGATCAGTTGCACGCGAATCTGCCGGTGCTCGGCCTTCAACGCGGATTGCAGGTGCGCCATGGCGTCGGGGTCGTTGGCATCGGGGCGTGTGTTGCCGAGGATCTCCAGGGTGCTAATGCACATGCGCAGGTTGCGCTGGATGGCATCGAGTTCGGTCATGGAAATCTTCACTTCCTTGGACACTGACGGCATCAGCGAACGCAGCTGCACCATCACCGCGCCCAGGCGGCCCATCAGTTTCAAATGTTCGTCGGCACTGACCGGTTGCCCGCTGATGATGCGTCCATATACCGTGGCGCAGTCGCGCAAGGCATCGGCCAGGTTGTAGCGCCACGAGTACACCGCGTACAGCGGCAGCGCGAAGGAAAACGCCAGCGCCAGGGCAATGCCGATCAGGATGTCGACCCCGCGCCACAAACCATCAGTGATCGGGTTGTCGCCGTGTCCGGCGACGATAAATACGGTGATCGCCGAGAGCAGGGCGGTGTAGCCGCCCTTGCCGATGGCGTGATAGGAGAAGAAACCGCACACCACGGCCATGGCAAAGTAGGTCAGCCACGGCATGCCGAGCCATGCCTCCTGCGCCACCAGCAACAAACCGACGCCGGCACCAATCAAGGTGCCGGTGGCGCGTTCGGCGGCTTTTTTGCCGATGTTGCCGTGGTGCTGCAAACCGCCGATGACCACCAGCATTGTCACCGACGCCCATTCTCCGTGGGGCAAGTTGATGCCGGTAGTCAGCAATATAGTAGCCAGCAACCCCAATGCCACCCGCACCGCATGGATCAGTCGGGCGTGACGGTAGCGCCGGTACGGGTCCAGCAGCGGACGCAGTATTCGGCGCAACAGCGGTGGCAGTCGGTGGTTGCTGAATGTACTCAGTGCAAGGCCCTCGTCAGAAGATGTAGTCGGTGGTCAGGAAGCTCGAATCGCGTCCGCGAATGATCTCGCTGATCAGATCCTTGTTGCTGTCCTGGAACTTGGTGGCCACCAGCGTGCGGATCGAAAACACCCGTAGCGCATCGTGTACCGACAACGTGCCTTCGGCGGAGTTCTTGCGGCCATTGAACGGATAAGTGTCCGGGCCGCGCTGGCACTGGGCGTTGAGGTTGATCCGGCCGACCTGATTGGCGAACGTGTCGACCAGCCGGCCGACGGCCACCGGGTTGGTGCCGAAGATGCTCAACTGCTGGCCGAAGTCCGATTCCAGCACGTAATCGATCACTGTATCGAGGTGACGGTACGGGACGATCGGCACCACCGGGCCAAACTGTTCTTCCTGATACACGCGCATCTGCGGGTTTACCGGGTACAGCACCGCCGGGTAGAAGAACGACTCACGCGACTCACCACCATTGGGGTTGACCACTTCGGCACCCTTGCTGCGCGCATCCGCCACCAACCCATGCAGGTAATCGACCTTGCCCGACTCCGGCAGCGGTGTCAGCGACACCCCGCTGTCCCACGGCATGCCCGGTTTCAGCGTGGCCAGTTTGGCGTTGAATTTCTCGATGAAGCTGTCGACCACATCCTCATGGACGAACAGTATTTTCAGCGCGGTGCAGCGCTGGCCGTTGAATGACAGGGAACCGGTGACTGCTTCGCTGACGGCGTTGTCCAGATCGACTTCCGGCAGAACGATGCCGGGGTTCTTCGCATCCAGCCCCAGCGCTGCACGCAAACGGTGTGGTTTTGGGTGCAACTTCTTCAAGTCACTGGCGGCTTTGTTGGTGCCGATGAAAGCGAAGATGTCGATCTTGCCGCTGGCCATTAGCGCGCTGACGGTTTCGCGGCCACTGCCGTAGATGACGTTGATCACGCCGGTCGGGAAGCTGTCGCGGAACGCTTCGAGCAATGGGCGAATCAGCAGCACGCCGAGCTTGGCCGGTTTGAATACCACGGTGTTGCCCATGATCAGCGCCGGAATCAGCGTGGTGAAGGTCTCGTTCAGCGGATAGTTGTAAGGGCCCATACACAGCGCCACGCCGAGTGGCACGCGGCGAATTTGCCCGAGCGTGTCCTGTTCCAGTTCGAAACGGCTGGAGCGACGGTCGAGTTCTTTCAGTGCATTGATGGTGTCGACGATGTAGTCGCAGGTGCGATCGAATTCTTTTTCCGAGTCCTTGAGGTTCTTGCCGATTTCCCACATCAGCAGCTTGACCACCGCGTCACGCTGCTGGCGCATGCGCCCGAGGAAAGCTTCAACATGCTGGATGCGTTCGGCCACACGCATGGTCGGCCACAGGCCCTGGCCACGGTCGTAGGCGCGGACGGCGGCGTCCAGCGCGGTGAGGGCGGTGTCAGCGTCGAGCAGCGGCGTGCTGCCGAGGATCACTTGTTCGTCGCCATTGTCGCCACGCAAGTAGACCGGGCTGCGCACAGTGGCCAGCGGGCCGTCCCAGCGGCGCAACTCACCGTCGACCAGGTATTCGCGTTGCTCGACCTGACCGTCGAGGCGGTATTTTTCCGGGATGTCGCTGACAGAAGGGAACAGGTTGCCAAGGATGTTTGCTGTGGTCATGTCGCTACCCCGTGTTGATGTCCGCGTGCAGATCAAAAAGTCTGTACAGGTTATACGCCTGAACGCAGCGAAATTTAAACCCGCAAATATCGGGCAAAGGGCCGAAACAGAGAGGGCGGTGACAACACATAACCCTGTGGGAGCTGGCTTGCCAGCGATGAGGCCGGTACTTTCACTGTTTTTTTGCCAGTGACTCCGCTATCGCTGGCAAGCCAGCTCCCACAGTGGTTTGTGGTGCTTGTTGAGCTATCAGCAACTTCTGTAATGAAGCTTTTATGACAAAAGTTCGGTAGCACTCTGCCTGTCCGGTCATGCCTATGTAACGCGCTTGAGGGGGCCTTCGGGTCGTTTTTCACAAGCCGAGGCGGGACGCCGGGAGTGAGGCAGTGGGGACTATGGAACGCTACTCGAAAGTGGGCATGCAGGAACTCGATCAACGCCTGTCGAAGATCGTCGAAGCCGCGCGCAAGAAACCGGTTTCGGTGTATCGCTACGGCGCGCCGTGGGTCTGGATCGTCTCGCAGGATGACTGGCAGGGCGCCTTGAAAGAGGTTTCCAGCTACATCCCGCCGGGCCATTCGCTGGTCTTGCTGCGCCCACAGATCGACGACTTGCTCGACGCCCATCGCGACCTCCTGCACGTCCTCAATGCCGAGCCCGGCATGCTGATCCCCGCGCAAACGGTCATGCACATCCTGCTCCTGCAACTGCTGTATTCGGTGCCCAGCGAGCAGCAGCTCTATGAACAGCTCAGTTACAACCTGCTGTTCCGCTGGTTTGTCGGCCTGGGCCTGAACCAGAAAGTCTGGAGTTTCAACGTCCTAAGTCGCGACATCGCCACGCTGCTCAATAACCCGCGTGCGGTGCAACTCATCCAGAAAATCATCGGCGAAGTGTTCTGCGGTGCCTTGCTGCAAATGCCCGAGTTCTCCTTGAACTTCGCGCTGCTGCACACCTGGCTCGGCAAACACGCCTGCGCCTCGATAGCCAATAACTGATGCACAGGGCGTTTGAACGCCGACAGCTCAACGCGAATTTCAGGGGGTAGTGTGGGACAGATTTTCAAGTCACGGCTGGCGCTGTGGGGCTGGCTGCTGGTGACGGCGGGCGTGCAGCCGGCGCTGGCCGAAGAGGCTGCCGAAAGTGCAGCGGCGCAGCGTCTGGTCGACGTCAACGAATACTTCGTGCGCGGCAATACCGTGCTCGATGCGCGAGCGATTGAAGAAGCGGTGTACCCGTTTCTCGGCCCGCAAAAAGCCCTGACCGACATCGAAGGCGCGCGGGATGCGTTGCAGAAGGCCTATCAGCAACGCGGCTATCAATCGGTGTTCGTCGAGTTGCCGGAACAGGCGGTGGCGGACGGCATCGTCTATCTGCAAGTCAGTGAAACCAAGGTCGGCCGCGTGCGTGTGGTGGGTGCCAAACACTATTCGCCGCTGGACATCCGAGACGATGTCCCGGCGCTGAAGGAAGGTGAGGTACCGGACTTCGCCAAGGTCCAGGGCGAGCTGGCTCAGCTCAACAAGACTCCAGGCCGTCAGGTCATGCCGCTGGTGCGTGAAGGTCAGCGCCCCGGCACCATGGACGTTGATTTGCAGGTTGAAGACCAGAACCCGTGGACCGCCAGCGTGGGTCTGAACAACGACTACAGCGCTGACACTGAAAAACTGCGCACCGTCACCAGCCTCGGTTACAACAACCTTTGGCAGCTCGGTCACAGCGTCAACCTGACGTTCTTCACTGCACCGCAAGAGACCGATAACGCCAAGGTCTGGTCCGGTTCCTACACCGCTCCACTCACGGATCGCTGGAGCGTGCAGTTCTCCGGTTACCAGTCCGACAGCAACGTCGCCACCATCGGCGGCAGCAACGTGCTCGGCAAGGGCCACTCCTATGGCGTTGCGGCGGTTTACACGCTGCCGTCCAGCGGCAATTGGTCGAACTCGCTGTCGGCCGGCATCGACTTCAAGGACTTCGACGAGCGCCTGACCCTGTCCGGCGAAAGCGACAAGGTGCCGCTGCAATACGCGCCATTCACCTTCGCCTACAACGGCTATCGCTACACCGAAAAGAGCCAGCTCGGCCTCGGCCTGAGTCTGGTCGCGGCCACGCGCAGCGTCTTCGGCTACGGCAGCGACGACGAAGATTTCGACTACAAACGCTACCGCGCCAAGCCGAGTTTCGCCGTGCTCAAGGGCGACACCAATTACACCTGGACCTTTGACAGCGACTGGCAGAGCGCGAGCAAAGCCGCGTTTCAACTTGCCTCGGGGCCACTGATTTCCAACGAACAATTCTCTGCCGGCGGCGCGACATCAGTGCGTGGCTATCTGGCCGCTGAACGCACCGCCGATGACGGCTACCTGCTGAGCCAGGAACTGCGCACCCCTTCGCTGGCCAAGTTCGCCGGCACGTGGATGCAGGACTGGCGTTTCTACGCCTTCGCCGAAGGCGCGCAACTGTACCTGCGCGACGAACTGCCGGATCAGGACGCCAATTACGCCTTGGCCAGCGTCGGCCTCGGCACCCGCGCCAGCCTGAGCAAATGGCTGTCCGGCAGCCTCGACTGGGGCTACCCGCTACTCGAAGGGCCGAACACCTCGAAACAGGAATCGCGCCTGCACTTCAACCTTCAAGCCACTTTCTGACAAGGAGCACGTTCATGCAGCGCCTCTTCCTTTCGTTGTTGATCTGCCTGGGCTTCGTGCTCCCGGCCACGGCTCAGGCCTGGTGGCAGGACGACTGGCATTACCGCAAACAGGTCAGCGTCGACACCACGCCGCAAGGCGCAGCGATCAATCAGGCCCTGGGCCGCACCGCGTTGCTGGTGCGCCTGCACACCGGGAACTTCACCTTCGACGGGGTGAAAGAGGATGGTTCGGACCTGCGCTTTGTCGCGGCCGATGACAAGACCGTGCTCAACCATCAGATCGAAAGCTTCGATGCGCTGATGGGCATGGCGCTGATCTGGGTCGATGTGCCGAATGTCGAGGGTGGTCAGCGTCAGGACATCTGGATGTACTACGGCAACCAGAAAGCCCCGGCCACTGGCAACGGCCAACTGACGTTCGACCCCAATTACACCGCGCTCTATCACTTCGACGGCGCCACCGGCACCCCGGCCAAAGACACCACTGCCTACGGCAACACCGCGCAGAGCGCGACCGGTGCGGCGATTGACGGCGTAGTGGGGCGAGCGTTGCAGTTCAGCGGCCAACCGTTGCTGCTGCCGGCCAGCCCTTCGTTGCAGCACAACACTGGCAGCGCGTTCACCTTCAGTGCCTGGCTGCGACTGGACCAGGCCATTGGCGAGCAACTGATTCTGGCCCGCCGTGAGGGCGCCAACAGCCTGCTGATTGGCGTCAACCAAGGTGTGCCGTTTGTGGAAATCGACGGCCAGCGTGCAATCGCCACTCAGCCGCTGAATCCGGGCCAATGGCAACACGTTGCACTCACCGCTGAAGGCGCCAAGGTCACGCTGTTCATCAACGGTCGCGAAGGGGCGACGTTGGCGTTGGCGATGCCGGCGTTCAACTCGGTCATGGCCATTGGCGCGGATCTGCAAGAAGGTTCTTTCCAACCGTTCGTGGGCGCTATCGACGAACTGCGCCTGTCGAAAGTCTCGCGCCCGGCGCCGCTGTTGTTGGCCGACGCCACGTCGCAAGGTGCCGAGTCGAAACTGGTGGCTTACGGCGTCGATGAAGAGCAGTCCGGCTACGGTTTCGGCAGCCTCGGCTTCTTGCTCAACGCGGTGCCAATCGATGCCTGGGTGATCATCGCCGTGCTGGTGCTGATGATGTTCCAGTCGTGGGTCATCATGCTGCGCAAGAACCGCACCCTGGGCCGTGTCAGCAAGGCCAACGAAGCGTTCCGCGAACAGTTCGCCAAGGTCGGCACGCGCCTGGAGATGTTCGCCGACGACACCCAACTCGCCCAGCGCTTGCAGCATTCGTCGTTGTGGCGCCTGTACCTGGTGGCGGTGAAAGAGATCCGCACCCGCCGCGAGCAGGGTGCCGATACCTCATCGGTTTCCGCCGCGACCATCGAAGCCATTCGCTGTTCGATGGACGGCGTGCGCACCCGCGAAAACCAGGCGCTCAGCTCAAAACTCTCGACCCTGTCCAACGCCATTGCCGGCGGCCCGTACATCGGCCTGCTCGGCACCGTGTTGGGGATCATGGTGGTGTTTCTCGGCACCGCGATGGCCGGCGACGTCAACATCAACGCCATCGCACCGGGCATGGCTGCGGCTTTGCTTGCCACCGCGATGGGCCTGTTCGTCGCGATCCCGGCGCTGTTTGGCTACAACCGCCTGATCACCCGCAACAAGGAAGTCAGCGCCGACATGCGCGTGTTCGTCGACGAGTTCATCACCCGTCTGGCGGAGATGCACGGCGAGAGCCAGTCCCGTGAAGCGGCGCATCAGCGCGGCCATCACGCCAACACTTCCGTACCGGCCTGAGGAGCACTGACATGGCGTCCGTAAATGCCTCCCACGACGATGATGAAGATGCTGCGGTGGACAGCATCAATATCACTCCGCTGGTCGATGTGCTGATGGTGGTGCTGGTGATGTTCATCCTCACCGCCACCGCGCAGGTCTCCGGTATCCAGATCAACTTGCCCAAGGCCAGCGCGTCGGTGTCGCTGTCAGAGGCCAAGACCAAGGCGATTTCGGTCAACGACGGCGGCCAGGTGTTCCTCGATGCCTACCCGGTGACCTTGGCCGAGCTGGAAGAACGCCTGCGCATCGAGAAAGCGCAGAACCCGGACTTTCCGGTGATCGTGCGCGGCGACGCGACGGTGCAGTACCAGAAGGTCATCGAAGTGCTGGATCTGTTGCGCCGGCTCGAACTGTCCCAGGTCGGTCTCGTGACCGGCAAACCGAGTCAGGGCTGAGACATGACCGCACAACTGCCCATCGAGCCGCTGCCCGTGAAAAAGTCGCCGCTGCGTTTTGTGAAGTGGGGCGCTGGGCTGCTGCTTGGCGCCATCGCCGCGTATCTGCTGTGGCAGTGGGCCAACGACATGAGTGGTGTCCGCCGCGAAGCGCCGAAGGTACCGACGATCATTCCGTTGCCGCCACCACCGCCACCGCCGCCGGAGAAACCGCCAGAGCCGGAAACTCCGGTGGAAGAAAAAGTCGTCGAGCCCGAGCCAACGCCTGAGCCAGAAGAGGTCAAGCCTGAAGAAGAGGCGCCGCCTTCACCGGCGGACGACCTGGCCAACCCGATGCAGATGGACGGCGATGCGCAGTCCGGCAACGACGCCTTCAACATCGGCGCCGGCAAGGGTGGCGGCATGGCGGGCGCCGGTGGCGGACGGCTGGGCACCGGGACTTACAGCCAGTTTCTGGCGTTCACTTTTCAGAAGCTGCTGCGCGAGAACCCCGAGTTGCGCAACCTCGCGTTCACCTTGCAGGCCGATATCTGGCTGAGCAGCGTCGGTGAAATCACTCGGGTCGAGATGATCAAGTCCAGCGGCAATCCTGAAATAGACACCCAGGTTTTAGCGGCGCTGCGCAACGCGCCGCACTTAAGCGAACGGCCACCGGCCTCCATGACTTTGCCTGTGCGCCTGTCCCTGCAAGGGCGGCGTCCGGGTTAACCCCATTTTTAGAATTTTGCCAAAAGGAGTTGTGTGCAGATGATTTCCAACGTGAATCGATTGTCCCTGGCGGTCGGCATGGTCATTGCGACCCTGGTCGGTCAGGCCGTGGCAGCGCCTGCGCCCTCGGAAAACGCCACGATCAATCTGATCCGCTTGCTGGTCGAGCAGGGCATTCTGAAACAGGACAAGGCCGACGCGCTGATCGCTCAGGCGCAGAACGAAGCCGCCCAAGCCAAGCAGGCGGCGACCTCAACAGCGGTGGCGGCCGGGCCGGTTGCGGCACCGGGCGACGTGCGTGTGCAGTACGTGCCAGCGGCGGTGCGTGACCAGATTCGTGATCAGGTCAAAGCCGAAGTCATGGCCACCGCCAAACAGGAAAACTGGGCCGCGCCCAACACCTTCCCGGAATGGGCCTCGCGCATCAGCTTCGACGGCGACATCCGTCTGCGTGACGAATCGCGCTACTACTCGGGCAACAACAGCAATGAAATCGTCGACTTTGCCAAGCTCAACAACAACGGCCCGTACGACGTGAACCCCAACAGCAGCACCAGCCTGCCGCCGTTGCTCAATACCCGCGAGGACCGCGAAAACCAGTTCCGCATTCGCGCCCGTCTTGGCATGAAAGCGGTGATCTCGCCGGAATGGACCGCAGGCATCCGCATCGGCACCGGCTCGGATAACAACCCGGTGTCGACCACGCAAAGCCTCGGCGGCGGCTTCGCCAAAAAGGATATCTGGCTCGATCAGGGTTACCTGAACTGGAAGCCGTCGGATGAGTTGACCCTGACCGGTGGCCGCTTCGCCAACCCGTTCATGTCCACCGACATGCTCTATTCCAACGACCTCAACTTCGATGGCGTGGCGGCGATTTTTGACCACAAACTCAACCGCGATTGGGGCGTGTTCGGCACCGTCGGTGCGTTCCCGGTGGATTACACCAACGACACCACCAGCAGCAACGGTTTCGATAAAGAAGAAAGCGACAACAAATGGCTGTACGGCGCGCAGCTCGGCGCCAAGTGGGCGATCAACAGCAACAACCGTTTGAAGGGCGCGTTGGCTTACTACCGCTTCGACGATATTCAAGGCCAGCGTTCCAGCCCTTGCGAACCGTGGGCCGGTGAGCCCGGTTGCGACAGCGACGGCACCCGCGCGGCGTTCATGCAGAAAGGCAACAGCGTGTTCCTGCTGCGTGACATCACGCCGAACCCGCTCAACCCGACGACCACGGCGCAACCGCAGTTTGTCGGCCTTGCGTCCGAGTTCAACTTGCTCGACTTGAACGTGGTGTGGGACGCCGATTTGCCGGAAGACTTCAAGTTGCGCAGCCAGGGCAACTACATCCACAACCTCAGCTACGACGAAGGCGAAATGCGCAAGCGTTCGGCCGGGCAGATCGTCAACAACCTCGACAGCAACGGCGAGATCGAGAGCGGCGCCAACGCGTGGATGGTGCAGTTCTCCCTCGGCAACGCGCTGGACCTGAAGAAGCAGGGCGACTGGAACCTGTTCGCCGGCTACAAATACATCCAGCCGGATGCCTTGCCGGACGGCTTCAACGATTCGTCATTCCACCTCGGTGGCACCAACGCCAAGGGTTACTTCATCGGCGGCAACTACGGCCTGGCGAAGAACGTCTCTGCGACCGGTCGCTGGTTGAGCACCGAAGCGGTGTACGGCGCGCCGTTCGATATCGACGTCTTGCAGCTTGAGATCAACACGCGCTTCTAAGGCGCCGGGAGAGGGTTATGAGAACGCGGTTGTTTTTGCAAGGGGCAGCGCTGCTCGGGTTGGGCATGCTGATCGCCACAGGCGCCAGTGCCGAAGGCATGGAAGAACGCTTGCGCACGCAATTGCGCAGCACCACCCAGCAGCTTCAGGCCCTGCAAAGTCAGCAGGCCCAGGCCAGCGCCGCGCAACTGGCGGCGCAGAGCGAAGTGAAGGCAGCGCAAGCGCAAATCAAGCAACTGAGCGCCGAACTGGCCAAGGCCAAAGGCGTCGCCGAGCAACTGGCCGGGCAACAGCAGAGCCTGCACAGGCAGGCCCAGGCGCAAGTCGCGGCCAGCACGGAGCAGACCGGCAAGTTCAAAAAAGCCTATGACGAGTTGCTGGTCATGGCCCGAGCCAAAGAAGCGGAGCGGTCGAAGCTTCAGGCGCAATTGACTGAACGTGACACACAAGTGCAGCAATGTTCAGTCAAGAATCAGCAGATGTATGGCGTCGCCAAACAGATCCTCACGGCCTACGAAAACATCGATGTGGCCGAGGTGATGAAGATCCGTCAGCCCTTCGCGGGTAGCGCCCGGGTCAAGTTCGATGAACTGGCCCAAGGGTTTGGCGACGATCTCTACAAGACACAATTCGACGCGCCGCAAGCCGCGATCGCACACTGATAGACAAGGAAGAAGTAATGACTCAATTGATCAGCCACGTTTCCCCGCAATCCTTGACCGACGTCCTGCAAGCCGCCGGTTATCGCGTCAATCAGACTGAACAGAACGGCATCGTCCAGTTGCTCAGCGCCAGCCAGGGTATCGGCTATGCCGTGCGTTTCGGCAACCCGGCGGTGGAGCAGGGCAGCTACGTCGATTTCACGTTCAGCTGTGCGCTGCGCGTGCAGGGTGAGTTGCCGCAGGGTGTGGCCGAGCAGTGGAACGCAACCCGGCGCTTTGCGCGTTTGTCGGTGCAGGGCGAGTTTCTGGTGATGGAAATGGACGTGGTGCTGGCCGCTGGCGTCAGCAACGATCACCTGCGTGGCAACCTGGAATTGTGGGATCGTTTGTTGCAGGAGTTCATCGTTTATCTGCGTGATTTCACCCAGAACGGTGCAACGCCCCAGACCGCCAAAGTGGCCGTCGCCGAGCAAGAGGAAGTCGCGCTGTGAAAAAACCAGCCATGGTGATCGGCGCGGGAGCTGTAGCGCTATTAGTGGTGGCCGTGGCGCTGGTGGTGCGACCGGGCAGTGACCCGGTCGCCGCCCAGCAATCGTCGCCAGTGGTGGCGGTTGCTACGGGGCCGGCGGTGGCGCGGTTGGGCAGTCAGCAGGTCACCCCTGCGGAATTGCAGGCGTTGCTGGCGACCGTTCCAGCGGCGAGCCGTGAGCAACTGCGCGGCAATCGCGAAGCGCTGGAACGTTTGATTCGTGCACGTCTGGCCGAGAAAGCGGTGTTGGAACAGGCCGACGCACAGGGTTGGGCGCAGCGTCCGGACGTCGCGCAACAAACCCGTGCAGCGAGCGAGCAGATCGTCTTCCGCGATTATCTGCGCTCGGTCAGCGAGGTGCCGGCGGACTACCCGAGTGCAGCCGAACTGCAGAAGGCTTATGACGAAGGGAAGGCGAATTGGCAGACCCCGGCGTTGTATCGGGTCAGCCAGATTTTCCTGGGGGTGAACGATCCGCAGAACCTTGACGCGGTGCGCAAACAGGCAGCGGAACTGAGCAAAAAGGCGCAGGCGACGCCGGGAGATTTTGCTGCGCTGGCGACCCAGTTCTCGCAGGATCGCGTCACGGCTGAACGTGGTGGCGACACTGGTTTGCAACCGTTGCAGCAATTGGTGCCGCAAGTGCGTGATGCAGTGGCGCGGCTCAAGGTCGGCGCTGTCTCAGATCCCGTACAAAGTGCGGCCGGTTTTCATGTGATCAAACTCACCGAGCAACAACCGGCGCGCACCGCGACGCTGGATGAACTGCGCGATCAACTGACCCAGGCCTTGCGTGCCCAGCGTCAGGAGCAGATCGCCCAGGCGTATCTGGAGGGGATGCTCAATACCGCGACGCTGAGTATTGATGGTGCTGAACTGAACAGGGCCCTGGAAACAAATAAATAGACTCAAAGCTGCCGCAGAACCTGTGGGAGCGAGCTTGCTCGCGAAAGCGGT
The DNA here is from genome assembly GCF_044760045.1 of Pseudomonas sp. NPDC098747. Taxonomy (NCBI): domain Bacteria; kingdom Pseudomonadati; phylum Pseudomonadota; class Gammaproteobacteria; order Pseudomonadales; family Pseudomonadaceae; genus Pseudomonas; species Pseudomonas sp. NPDC098747. The sequence continues at coordinate 14,815 of NZ_JBIWAL010000040.1, forward strand.
GTATCAGGTAACGCTGATATTGGATGTTCCGACGCCTTCGCGAGCAAGCTCGCTCCCACATGGGTTCAGTGGTGCATTCAAGACAAACAACAAAGATCGACAGGGAGTCATCGATGTCATTCACCGAACCCGCAGGACGACAGGGCAGCGCCGATTTTCGCTGGGCGCAGGACAACAGTGAACCCTGGCTGGCGCAAGCCGCGACCATCGACGCCGACGTCGCGCAATACTTTCTGGTTAGCGCCCGCTGCGGTTGCTTCATGCAGGCCGCGCGCAGCCTCAATGTGCGCTCGACCTTGCTGCGCAAACAGTTGGCGCAGCTTGAGCAGGCACTCCAGCACACTTTGTTCAGTTTCCAGGGCAGTGCGCTGAGCCTTACCCGTGAAGGCCAGCAGTTGCAGGCAAAACTGGTCGCCTTGGCCCGCGAATGCAAACTGCCGGTGGTCGAGCAGCCGCTGATTCGTCTGGCCGTCGCCGAGTCGATCCTGCATGACATCCTCGGTCGCGACTTGATCGCGTTGTTGCGCCGCAACGCCAGCGTGCGCCTGGATATCATCGCTCTCGACAGTGAATTGGCCCTGCGAGCGGTCAGCGCCGACGTCGTCCTCTGGCTGGCCCACGGTGACACGCCCACGCCCGGTCCGACCTTCGCCACCAATCCGCCGCAACGGCTGGCGAGCCTGGACTACCTGCCGCACATTGCCAAACGCTATTCACGCGTCACCGCACGCCCGGAAAGCCCCGACGACCTCGCCGATTTCATGCTGGTGCAATGGCAGCACGACCGCCAGATCGACAGCTTTCGACCATGGAACGAACTGGTGGAACAACGTCTGGCCGGCGTGGTGCAGATGCAGTCCTACGAACTGATGCTGGAGATGATCCGTTGCAGCGCGTGCATCGGCTTGCTACCCATGTACATGAGTCGCTATGACCGTGGACTGGTGGCGCTGCCGGGCTTGTTTGAGCAGCCGATGCAACTGCATGCGTGGCTGGCCGTGAATGCCGATTCGCAGCATGTCAGTGAAGTGCAAACCCTGATCGAACTCATCCACCACACCTTCAACGAACGCCAGGAGTGGTTTGAGACTTAATCCAAACCCCCAGTACCCCAATCCCCTGTGGGAGCGAGCTTGCTCGCGAATGCGTTCGATCAGTCGGCATGAATGCTTAATGACACACCGCCTTCGCGAGCAAGCTCGCTCCCACAGTTTTTGATCTCGCCAAATTGATAATGGGCGGTTTAGAGTGGCCGGCCACACATCGATCACGGACAGATCCGCCATGCCAGACCACGACCCCGCCATTCATCTCGAGCGCTTCAACGAATCCCACGTCGAGGGTGTCACCGCGCTGTACAACGACGCCGCCGTCGCCCGGCAGGTGTTGCAGATGCCGTATCAGTCCGCCGAGGTTTGGCGCCAACGGATACAAGCCGATAACGAGCGGGCAGTGAAATTGGTGGCGCTCCATCAGGGCGTAGTGGTCGGCCACTTGGGGCTGGAGCATTTTTCGCGGATTCGTCGCAGTCACGCCGGTAGTTTTGGCATGGGTGTCGCGACGGCTTGGCAGGGCAAAGGCGTGGGTTCGAAATTGTTGGCAGCGGCGCTGGATGTGGCCGACAACTGGATGAACCTGCACCGCGTCGAGCTTTCGGTGTACGCCGACAACGAGGCAGCCATCGGTCTCTACCGCAAGTTCGGTTTCGAGACCGAAGGCCTGTTCCGCGACTACGCCGTGCGCGATGGGCAGTGGGTGGACACCCTGAGCATGGCCCGTCTGCGCAATCGTCCCAAAACCTGAGTCAGTCGCCCAGCGCGAACGCCACCGCCGACTGCGCATGCAACTCGGTGGTGTCGAGCAGGGGCAGGGCGCTGTGTTCGGGTTTGATCAGCATGCCGATTTCCGTGCAGCCCAGAATGATTGCCTGAGCGCCACGCGCGGTGAGGGATTCAATCACCTGCTGGTAGACCTTGCGCGACGCCTCGCTGATCACGCCGACACACAGTTCGTCGTAGATTATCCGGTGCACGTCCTTGCGCTCAGCGTCGTCCGGCACCAACACCGTCAAGCCTTGGGCGATCAATCGCTGCTTGAGAAAATCCTGCTCCATGGTGAACGCCGTGCCCAGCAGCCCGACCGTAAGCGCCTCAATCTTTAAAGCCGCCTGCGCTGCCGGTTCGGCAATGTGCAGGAACGGAATGTTGATGGCTGCCTGAATCTGCTCGGCCACCTTGTGCATGGTGTTGGTACACAGCACCACACATTCGGCGCCGCCGGTTTCGAGCCTGCGCGCGGCGTCCACCAGAATCGCCGCCGCGTCATCCCAGCGTCCGGCGTGCTGGGCTTGCTCGACAGGGCCGAAGTCGACGCTGTACATCAGCATCTGCGCCGACCGCAACGGGCCGAGTCGATCGCGGACTTGTTGATTGATGAGGCGATAGTATTCAGCGCTGGACTCCCAGCTCATGCCGCCGATCAGGCCGATAGTGCGCATTCGATTCCCCCAAGGCTCGGGCCCTGGCGAAAGGCTGGGCCGGAACAGAGTGTCTATTTGTTCCCAGACGTGCGCCAGTGCAAAGTAACTGTACCGTTGATCCAGCCGCAAAGTGTCACGGTGCCTGCCTTCGAGGTTTAACGTACGCCGCTGCTTCGATCTGTCACTATCAGGTATCGCAGGCTCCCTCAGAGGAATGTACCCATGAACGACGTACAACAACTGGGCGAAATGCTTCGTCACTATGCCGAGAGTGAGGCGCACAAGAAGCAACTGTTCGAAACCCAGTCGCAGACGTGGGCAACGCGGATTACCGAATTGTTCGGGCAAATCCAGCAATGGCTTGAACCGGTGCAGGCACCAAATCTGCTGGAGGTCAGCCGTGAGGCCTATGTCGCGTTCGGGCCGAGCACGCCAGTCGAGACGTCGACCTTCAAGACTGAAAAACTGACCATCGTGATTGCCGGCAAACCGGTCGAGTTTGTGCCGGATGTGATGGGCAGCGCGGGGCAGATTTCGTTGGCGGTGATGGGTTTAACGGCGGCGCGTTACGGCAGTATTTCGCTGGTGGGGCTGCCGGGTGGGGAGTGGCAGTGGCGCAAGACCAACGGCTTGAAAGACCCGGATACGTTTGCGTTTGATGCGGATTTTCTGGCGTTGCAGTTGCAGAGCTTGATCCCTCGTGATCGCGGTTAAGATCAAAAGCTACCCCCTCACCCCAGCCCTTTCCCCCAAGGGGGCGAGGGGGAAAGGGAGCAGATCTTCGTTGTCGTCGAAATCTGCGTTCGGCGGGAGGGAGCAGATCTTCGTCGTCGCCGAAATCTGCGTTCGGTGATGAACACAGCAGATTTCCGTTGTTTTTGAAATTGCATTCACTTTCGATACTTCAGGTCGACGTAGCTCGTATAAACCACTCGGTCAGTCCCCTCTCCCTTTGGGAGAGGGCTAGGGTGAGGGCAGTCCACCTGACACCCCTCACATATCCAGGTTGACCCAACCCGGCTTCGCCACCTCCGGAGCCACCGCTTTCACGGTTTTGCCCGTCGCCAGCTCAACCCTTCGCGCCACCTCCGGGTCATCGGCAAACGGCACCATGCTGGCCTCATCCAGACTGTCCGCGGTCTCACGGCGCAAGCAGTACTCCACCGCCAGCCACAGAAACACCACGCCCAACCCATTCAAGAAAAATTCGAACATGACCGGCTCCCTGCCTCAGGCGATCTGCGCTTCACGGTGGGCCAGTGCCACGTCCGCAACCCGCACCGTACGCCAGACGTTGTAAGCCATCAGCAACATCCCGGTCAGGAAAAACACCCCGCCAGCAAAACGCACGATGAACCCCGGATGACTGGCCTGTAGTGCTTCGACGAACGAGTAGGTCAGCGTGCCATCCTCGTTGATTGCCCGCCACATCAGGCCCTGCGTGATGCCGTTGACCCACATCGAAGCGATGTACAACACGGTGCCGATGGTCGCCAGCCAGAAGTGCAGGTTGATCAGCGGCGTGCTGTACATCTGCTCGCGGCCGAACACTTTCGGCACCATGTGATACGTCGCGCCGAAGGTGATCATCGCCACCCAGCCGAGTGCGCCGGCGTGTACGTGGCCGATGGTCCAGTCGGTGTAATGGGAGAGGGCGTTGACCGTTTTGATTGCCATCATCGGCCCTTCAAACGTCGACATGCCGTAAAACGCCAGCGACAGCACCAGAAAGCGCAGGATCGGGTCGGTACGCAATTTATGCCAGGCACCGGACAAGGTCATCATGCCGTTGATCATCCCGCCCCAACTCGGCGCCAACAGGATCAGTGACATCGCCATGCCCAGCGACTGCGCCCAGTCCGGCAGTGCGGTGTAGTGCAAGTGGTGCGGGCCGGCCCAGATGTACAGGGTGATCAGCGCCCAGAAATGCACGATCGACAACCGGTACGAATACACCGGCCGATTGACCTGTTTCGGCACGAAGTAATACATCATCCCGAGGAAACCCGTGGTCAGGAAGAAACCCACCGCGTTGTGCCCGTACCACCACTGCACCATGGCATCGGTGGCGCCTGAATAGACTGGATAGGATTTGAACCAGTCCACCGGAATCGACAGGTGATTGACCACGTGCAACATGGCGATCACCAGAATGAACGCACCGAAGAACCAGTTGCCGACGTAGATGTGTTTGGTCTTGCGCTGCACCACAGTGGTGAAGAACACCACGGCGTAGGCGACCCAGACCACAGCCATCCACACGGCGCCGGAGAACTCGATCTCGGCGTATTCCTTGGTGGTGGTGTAGCCCAGCGGCAGGGTGATCAACATGATCACGATCACCGATTGCCAGCCCCAAAAAGTGAATGCGGCGAGCTTGTCCGAATACAGTCTCACCTGGCAGGTGCGCTGCACCGCGTAGTAGCTGGCAGCGAATTGCGCGCTACCGGCGAAACCGAAAATCACCAGGCTGGTGTGCAACGGTCGCAAGCGGCCGAAGGTGGTCCACGGCACGTCCAGATTCATCTGCGGCCAGACCAGTTGCGAGGCGATCCATACCCCCATCGCCATGCCCACGACACCCCAGAAAACAGTCGCGATGACGAATTGGCGGACGACCTTGTAGTTAGATGTCGCACGCCACCTGTTAGGTCCTTATTTTGCTGGGCTTCAGCTAGGTTGTTTAGTTGGCTGGGCCAATAGTGGGCCATTTTGCGAGGTTTAAAGCTTGTTCAGCTCCGCCCAATCCGAAGCGGAATTGATCCACTTGGCGTATGTCGAGAGCAGCATTTGTACACTGTGCCCGAGCTGATCCGCAATGAAGGCGACGTTCATATTTTTCATCAGGCACATCGTTGCGTACGTGTGTCGACTGTCGTACTGCCGACGCCGACGGATGCCCAAACGCTTCAGGGAAGGCAGGAAGTGCTTTTTCGTGGTTGCATCGGACTTGATAAACTCGCTTGGTCCTTCCGTTGGCGGAAATACAAACTCCGCACCTTCTTTTGCCAGCGAGCGCGCCTCCCTGATGGCGTTCAGCGCTCTAGGGTTCAGCAGGACATCACGAACGTTTTTCGTTTTGACTCGCTCGTACAGTCTGCCTTTCACGACACCCCTGCACACATGCGCTCGGCACTTCTCTTCGTTGACCTCCGACCATTTCAGTGCGCGCTGCTCACCTGGTCGCATGCCGGTGAAAAACGCGAACTCGAAATATGCCGCGTAAATTCGGGTTGGACCGGTCAACTGCTCGTACATATCCACAATGATGCGTTCAGCTTCCTCGCGCTCGAATGGATCGATCGGGCGCTTTAGCTGTTTGGTCCGAGGAATCGACACGCACGGATTTCGCGAAATATGCCCATCAAGAACAGCGGCCCCCATCAGGCTGGACAGCTTGTTCATGGCGTTTCGACGAACGCCGACAGGCCCAAAGTCAGTGGCAGACACCATTTTCCGGATATCGGCTGACGTGATGTTGTCGATGCGCTTGGCGGAGAAGGGCGGCATCCAAAACCGATTAAAGATACTTTTATAATCCGCTCGGGTGCCGTCTACGATATCCCGACTGTCGAGCCAGATTTGCGCGAACTCCCCGAACGTCGGTGTCCTTCTCTCTAGGGTGTAACTTGAATCGGGGAACAGCTCGGCATACAGATCATCTGTCAGGGCGCCGAGCCGAATCAGTTCCTTTACACGAGCACGGAGATTGCCGGCTGCTGCGATGCCTTTCGGCGTCGGCTGATAGGAGGTCGACTCGCTCCGACGCTGACCGTTCCAAGTAAAACGGACTCGCACGCTATTGCCCCTGGTCTCGACGCCATCAGGGAGGCCCACTGATTTTCTGCCCATTTGTTATATCGCTCCAAGCTGTACATGATTCGACCGCCAACTTTTTCCCAGACGTCTCGCGGGATTTCTCCAGATAGGCGCCTGTGCTCCAGCGCCTTTTGGGTTAAACCGGTGAGCTCGGCGAGCCGTCTTTCTAAAACCTTGTCGACGACTAGGGCGGCAGGGTCATCAACGGTTGGTTGCTTTGTTCTGGCCATGGAGACTCCTCGCCACACCGGTGATGGCTGGCTTTTGAATGCCGCCCTATGGCGGCAGAAGGTGGGGAATTGAATTAGTCACTGCTGCAGCTGGAACCGTTGTTGCTTGAGATGGAGCCGTAATCACTCGAACTGGACGAGCTGCCGCCTGAGTAGCTACTGCTGGAGCTGCTCGGTTCGCAATGGCTGTGGGAGCGGGGCGGTTCGTAGTTGTCGATCTGGTTGATCGGATTCAGAGGGCTGACGGGGCTCAAGGGATTCAGGAGTTCCGGCGCTGGCTCGCTCCTGGTACTTGCTGGCGCCATGGAGACCGTTGGCTCAATGCGCCTGTCGGTGGGCGCGGATTGTTTCTGGACCCACTTGATCAGCTCGGCTTCATCGTCAGGGCGAACCTTGAGCTGGATCCAGCTGAGTCCTCGAATAATTCCGAGGATCTCGGTCGGACACATCCCGCCGCGCTCGGCAAGACGCTGCAGGGATTGACTGTGATTGCGTACTGCCTGTCGCTCGTAGGGCATGAGCAGGTGCATAGGAATGGATTTGATGTTGACGCCCTTCATGACGGGCATGTTTTCGAGAGGCATAGGGATTCCTTACCGCTATAGCGGATGACTTTGAAAAGAAGGGATGTTGTTGTATTGTCTGCGCCGTTCGTCCGGCACTGATCTTCTATCGACGTGAGCTGTGGGTCAGGGTCGGGCGGGCACCATTCTCAGCAACACTGATCGCACGGCATGCAGTCGTAGGTTCCGCGGATCATTCGGCTTCCGTGGCATTTAGTGCAAAAACCAGCTTCACGAATTACCTTCCGCCGCATCTCAGTTTCCTCCAGCTCAAGCTTGAGCCGAGCGGCGACAACCTGATCCCTGAATTGTTCGAGCTGGGCGCAGGTCTGTCGTAGTACGGCCAATTCGCTCAATGGGCTCTCGCCCTGGTGCTGCTCGGTTGACAGATCGCCCGAACAGCCATCAATTCCGGTTGACGAAATTGCAGAATCGCCATGTCGGGGATTTTCAGGGTGTCGATAGAGCGGCCCTTGTTCATCGATCCAGCGTTGGACCTCGCCGCCTGACCACATCTTGCGCAGCATGGTTGGAAAGTTAAGCTTCGCGGGGTCATTCTGGAGCTCGACGACTGGGGCGGCATCTATGGCTTGGTAGATTTCGTCTGAGATGGACAGGCCAATAGATCGTGCGGCTTTCGCCATCCGCTCTACCAGTTCCCGCGAAATTTCGATTTTATCGGTCATAGCCGAAACCTCTCCTCGGTGTGCGAGGCAGGAGCCGTCGCCTGCTCTGATTGATGGTCATGCTCACTGCAATTCAAAACAGCAGCATCTGGCAGGCAGCTGATGTCATTCGAGGAAGAAACCCAGCAGGTCACCCCGTGTGCTTCGTCGTGCGCGATGGTTATGACTTTGCTGCAGCCGGTGAGGGTGAGCAGCAACACGAAAAGGATCTTTTTCATAGCAACATCCATACGAGCCCGATAACTCCCAAAATCACCAGTACGGCGCCCATCCATAGGAGGGGTTTAGCCGCGTCTTCCAATTGTTTATCAGGTGGTTCGTGCTTCATGGCATGCGCTCCCATGTGTCGCAGGTGGTTAATTTAATTCGCGTGACTTCGATGCAGTGCCGATCAACGCCTTCTAGATCACAGATATCGTCATGCTCATCGATGACCAGGTACCGCTTTCTGGTTTCCCTGTGCCGGTACCGCCGATTGCGAAAGCTGGTTTTAGGCGTGGGCATGGCGATACCTCCATTGGCTGGTGGTGTAGGGGTTTCCCTGGTGGCGAGTGAGGATTGGCTGTGAAGATAGTTGGAGAGGCGTAACGCAGCGCTACGCGTTTTCGGTGAGGAAAAGGCTCTGGCCGCCGGTAGCCAGGCCTGCATGCAGCTCCACTTTAGATCCCGCCAGCATCCCGGCAATCTGCGCATCTAAATCTAGCTCGAACTCGGCGGCTTTACGGGATTTACCTATTTGCTTGCCCGATAAAAATTGTTCAATCAGCGCTTTGTCCTGAGCGACCACGGCAACCAGACTGCTGCCGTTACCAGCTTGCTCTATGAGAGCGTCCGATTCCCCTTTGGGAATCAGAGCTTCCAGCTTGTCGCGCACCTGGAGCACCCAGGCGATGGCGAAATGATCCGCTGCTGTTCCGGCGCAGTAGTTGCTTCTATGGACTCCAGATCGGACGCCCGCCGCGTACTCCCTGCGGGCAAGCGTAACCTTGGTCAGTAGAGATTCATAAGCGTACAAAGCGATGTGCTGAGCAGGTGTAACGCCAACGAACGTAGCTCGTTCAACTCGTCGACCGGTGGCTTTGCACCAATGCGTATAGCGGAGCGATTGGCAGCCAAATACCTCAGCCACTATCGTGCTCAGATAGCGATCCCACGCAGGGCGCCGAGGTCGCGACACAGAGGATTCTACCTCGCCGACATCGCTTAGCCGAACATCAGTCTCGGTCAGTCGATACTCACGCATCAGTGACTGCGCATGCCTTATGGCTGTTGCCGCTTCGTTCTCGTTTGAGCTTTGCGAAAGAGCCATGCAGCGTTTTATTTTGCGGATGATGCGCTCTAGCTTTTTTGGATCAGACACCATGAGTCGTCCTCGCCGGCTGGCGTGATGCGTTGAGGTGAGCTATTGCTTGGTGATCCGGTATATCCCCGGATTTAGGGAGGAAAGATGAAAGATCTTAACGAAAGACCCCGTTCAATCGATTGGCACGGTCCCTATCGAGAAACGGCCCGTATCGAGTTCGTTTGGGGTGCTGAAGACAATCCAATCCCGCTGGGCTTCAATATCAAAGTAACTGCACCGGGAGCCCAAGAACGGACACTTCGCGAAACGGCTGTCTATCTGAGTTTTGATGCAGCTAAAATACGAAGCATTGAAGTCGCCGAAGACGCGATGCGACGAATGTCCGGAACGATCTGAGGCATCCATGGGCATGACTACTTCCATGCTGGAAGTATTGCAGGCACTGGCAAGCCACCCTGTGGTCAAGGTGTCTTCCGGTATCAGCGAAAAAGGACGCCCCGAGAGGGGCGCCAAGGGGAAGGCATCGCTTAGGTCAGGCAGCGCAGGCGCCAACCATCCGAACGCCCGGCAGAGTGAAGTCGGATCCCTTTCCAGCAGTGAGCGCATCAAGTCCATCCCAGCTGACAGCGAGCACCGAGAGCGGAACTTCGCCACTAACAACGGCCTCGAACAGAGCTTCAAAGTCGAAGACTTCAGCCTGCAATGTTACTGACTGACCGGATGCTGCTGTCGGTTTGGATGCCTCCTGATAAGTCTGCGCGGGCTTTGCCGAAGCCTTGGTGGTGACCGATGCATATTCAACAACCGGATCAGCGACTTGCTTGGCTTTTTCTTCGTCCTCGATCCGCTGCAATTCTTCCGCCCGGATTTGTTGACGCTGAGCCTCTGCCTTTTTATCTTCGGCCTCCTTGTGATTTGCGATCCGCATTTTGATCGTGGCCACCAGGTCGTCGTTGGCCTTCATCACGAGTTGCTGGATGTCACCGAAGAGAAACTCGTGATCTACGGTCAGCTCAGCCAGGCTGACCAGGTTAAAGCGAATGCAGTCTGCGACCTGACTGGTATCGATCTTCGCTCGGGCAAGTTCGGTATCCACGGCATCCTGAAGGCTAGCGATGGTGCGCTTGTTCTTCATAGCACCCGCGAAATCCACCGGTACCGCCGGAAGAATCACTTTGCCCAGTGTCTTGTTGATCGCCGCGACGTGCCCAGCTAAAGCCTTCTCGGCCTTTTGCTTAATGTTGGTCTTGACCAAAAGCTCTTTAGCCTTGACCAACCCGTTGACCTTCAAGCGGGTGTCACGAGCATGCGCGCTGATGCGATCCAGTGCGCGGAACAGTTCTTCAATGGACTCGGTTTGTGACAGCGCCTGCTTCTTGGCTGTTGCGACAGCCTCTTCAACATCGCCGCACCACTTCACAGCTTTTTTGGCGTCCGCGAAGTCTTGATCGGTTTCCAGCTCGGTCTTGACCGAGTCAATAACCGCCAGCGCGGACTCTTCAAACACTTTCAGGTTGCTGGCGGTAACCATGCCGGTGAGTTCAATACGTAGGGCAGGCAGCTCGTCTGGCGCCTTTCCGACAACGATTGATTGCGCGCCCTGCAATTCGAAATTGGCAAGGTCAGCTTCGAACTGTTTCCAGCCTGCGACCAGCTGCTCGGCGCGACCTGGTACGGCTCGATACTCCATCGAAACGAAGTTTTCTTCAGTGCCATCCGAGCAGACAAAAATCACACGCTCGGCGCCACTGACAAGCAACTGCTGTTCAAGCTGCCAGTAATATTGCGGTGTCAGCTCACCATCCTGCACCTGGGCTACCAGTGATTCATTCCACAGCTTGTGCTCGAAGAGGGTCTCGCCTAGCGCGGTCATGCCGTCCATGGACGCCAGAAGATTTCCTTCGGTGCCAACGACGGGAAACAAATCATCGTCAATCTTCTGTTCAACAATGATCCGCGCAAGATCTTCAGCCGCATGTCCCTTGTCGAAGATGTACTGCTGCGATGCGGTGACCTCAGGACTGATCCCCGTCTTCTTCAAGGTCAGCAGCTCGGTGCGGGACTGATACTTTGAAGCGCCCATCATGGCTGGCGCTTCCGAAGCGTTGAAGTGCTGAGCGCGCAGCGCATGCCAGGCGTCTGATCCTTGGGCTAATTTGTGAATCTTCATTCTGTTTCTCCAGGGATGGCCGCAAGCTTTTGGATCGCCTCGATCTGGCTTGGGCTGAGCGTGTATTTGAGGTCTAGAAAATCGATGAGCGACTGAGCGTCCGTCTTGCCCTCGTCAATGCCTGCCTGCCAGACAGGAAGCATCTTTTCGAATTTCTCATCCGAATACGGCGGTTTAGGTTCGGGCTCAGGATCAGAATTAGGCTGGGGCTGCTTGGGGGTTACATCGCGAGCCCCTTCGTCGAATGTCTTGCCCTCCATTTCGTCAGCGGTTGGCGCTGATCCAACTTCGGGAAAGGCCTTGCGCAGAGCCTGCGCCTCGGCGCATTTGGCAAGCTGGGCAAAAGCCCGGCGCTTCCACATGGCATTCGGCGCGACGGTGTCTTTGCTGGAAGTTGCGTAGTTCTCTATCCAGCGTTCGCTTGCGGTGAACTCGGCGACAAGCCCGTTCAACATCTGCCGCTTCACCGTGACCCGGCACCACTCCGGATAGGTGACATCGACACCTGCGAGCTTCGCTGTAATTGGTGGCCCGAACTCAGGTTCGCTGATGCCGGCGTATTGCCCCGTGCGCGCAGCCTGAATTCGGTAAAGGCCGATCCCCGGCATTACCACGTCGACCATGCCGCGACCCTTCTGGTAGACCGGGACGATGTGGACCGGCTTCAGCATTGGGTCCAGGTGTGCCGCCTGGCAGTAGGCCAAGACCATTACGACCGAGTTGTGCGCGGCGCCCGGGTACAGGCTGCCACTCAAAACTTCGACAAGTGCTGACTCGGACATGGCTGGCGCTTGGTCGGCTTGTTTCATTACTGCGGACATGGGGAATCCTTGCCGCGATGCACGCAGCGTTTGAAGGTTTGGGTTATTGGGTAATCAGGCCGCCGATTGCGTGGCCGAAAAAGAAGACGCTGAGGAAGAGGGCCACACCTGCACTGCGCCAGATGGCATGACGGCGACTACGCTGAATGCTGGTCATGGCGCACCTTCAGTCGTTTGCGCCCACCCTGGCAGGTAACGGCCAGTCGGACGGGAATGTTCATCACGAGCGTTTCGCGTGGCAGTCCCAGTGATTCGTTCAGCGGCTCGCGAGATGGTGACAGATGGTCAGAGATCAATTCGTCAACCATTTCCTCGATTAAGCTCTTTACTGGCGAGGTGGTCATGGCGCTTTCCTGCACAATGCATGGATGTCGGCCAAACGGCGGGCCGTATCCTGCCGGTGGAGTTCGGCACGCCGAGCTGATGCCGCGCCATACGCACGCTCAGTCAGCTCAAGCGATTCGCCCTGGTTGATAAAACCATGGGCTAGATTTGCTTGGATCATGCCTTCGCAAAGGTTGGAGTCCGGAAAAGACGATTTGCCGATCCATTCTATTTGTTGCTCAACCATCTCAATTGATCGGTCACGGTTTCGGCACATTCGACTTCTCCTTTCGGCTCCAGAATTCGGCTATCTGGTCGACAGCGGCCCGGATACGTTTTGCGTTTTCTTTCTGCTTCGCTTGTTGGCGAGCGTTTCTTTCGGCGAGCCGAGCAGTGTGTGCATCCGCAAACTCGGCGTTATCGAAGTTATGAGGATTCAGGCCGCAACGCGAACAACGTGCGACAGGGTTCCTGAGGCGCTCATCCAGTTCTTCTTGCTGCCGGTTATCAGCGTAGCTGGTGGCCATGACCAACTCCTTGCGAGTTATTCGAGCGCATAGGTCGCCACCCTGACCGGAAGAGACTTCCGCAAGGTCAACTAATCAAGGTGGCGGCGTATGAAAACGGGGAGGGAATATCAGCAAGTTTTTAAAGCAGGATCTAAAATGTATGCAGGCGCTTGCTACGTCCAGGGATCATCCATTTATGGCGCTACAGGGTGACACCGATGCATATTGGTCTCATGTTCGGAATGGTTGCTGGCATCGTAATCTTGATGTCCATATACGCCATTCACTTGTATTCGATTTATCCCGGTTGATGTTGAGGGAAGGGCATCGGTGAGTTCTGAAGCGATGGCCCACGAACCATCCAACGAAACAACCGTTGTGCTTCAGAGCTCACCGATGCGCTCACATAGAGAGGATCGGGCAGTTAGCGACAGGCTGTCGTCGGCGCTGGTTGATTCTTCACTGCGGCTTTGTCAGGCCTGCTTTGATGCATTGGGTAATCTCTTCACGATGCACCGCAACATCCTTTGGAGCGTCGATACCAATCCTTACTTGCTTCCCGCTGACACCCAATACGGTGACGTTGATGTCGTCACCAATGTTCAGGACTTCACCGACTTTTCGAGTCAAAATAAGCATGTTCCATTTTCCTTGCTTTGGTTGGTTTCCCAATGCCGCCTCAGTGGAAGCGACATCAGTGAAGCGCCGCCAAGACGAATAATTTAATGAGTCTTCAGTTCTTTGCGCGCCGCAGTGCAAACGGGGCAGCTAGGGTCATCGCATCCACCTACACGAACCACCTTTGCGATTCCCATGGACATCAGCATCTCGATCATGTCCCTGATAGATATGCGGCCTTCTTCGGCTTTTGAGGTGTCTTTAGACGCCGCCCTATCCGACGTCGGTGTAGCGTCCTCGGCACCTGGCCCAGCTCTGCCAGCAGCTTCAATACGCGAGATTTCGAACCACTGAGTCTCTCCGAGCTTGCCGTCATGCGATTTCGACTCCAACCGAAATTGACCGCGAATTTGATTGGGTTCGCTGACCTCTTGAAGAAGCGCAGTAATAACGCCTTCAAAGCCGGTAACCTTGTCGCGAGCGTGTACACCTGGTCGTAGTAGATTCATTGTGTTTTCTCATTGCGTGGTTGATTTCCCGCTGCACCCGTCACTAGGTGCAGAAGTGATACTGCCCGTTAAGCTGAAGCTTCTATGCGTCGAGCGATCCGCACTTGAGCGGTTCTCGAAGAGGGAGGTCGACGGCCTGTTTCGCCGCTTCCACCTGCGACCATTGCGTTTAGCGTCATGAGCGCAGCCAGTACGAAGCACATCGGCGAAATGATCTGTCGGCGCATGGCCTCGGCGATCATCGCTGTCTGGCGATTCACGCCGAGTTTGTACATGGCATTTGAAAGGCGCTTTACGACGGTGCCGGGTGTAACGCCATGCTCCCGTGCAACTTCTTTTGCTGTCAGGCCCTGAACAACAGAGAGCAAAAATTGAAGCTCTCTCGGTGCAAGACCGCGGCCAAGGTGACCTTTCCAGGCACCTTTTGTGATGGTCTTTTCCATGGGGGGATTTCCGGTAGGTTTCCCAATGCACCCGTCACCAAGTGCATTAGTGAAACTCTCAAGAATACTCAGTTGATGCGCTCAAAACTGGCGACATTGGCGAAGCTCCCTTGATCGGAGAGGTCCGCCAATCGATGCATATACGCCGCTGTTTTTTCCTGGCCTTTCGCGGCTGAAAGAGCTAGGGAGGTTGCGAGCAGGAGCGTCTCTAGTGAACGCGCCAGCTCTTCCTCAGACAGACAGTCGCAGTTGTTTACGTAGTCCTGGATGGCGGCATGTGCCTCATCTACAAGTCCGTCGTGGTCGATCATTTTTTCGTACCCATTGCGGTTAATTTCCCAGATGACCCTCGTGAGAAGGTCATCCAGTGAAATCGATGTCTCTCCCCCTTTGCCGCTGGGATTCGCGGGGCGCATTGCATGCCGGGTCATTCACTCGGTTAAGGCGTTTCACCATCGATCAGCCGTACAGGGTGTTCCTGTCGTTGGCAGGCTTTCGGGCCTGTCTGCTCGCCGGTCGCCGGTAGAGGCAATGCGGTCTGTTGTGTGTTGCGTTGATTGTTAAAGAGCGGTTCGGGTTGCCGCTTCGCGGCGGTGTGTTGCTGCGATACGTATGAGGCTAACCCTAAGCCGTTTATCCAAATAAGGTTAATTTGCGGCCTGAAGTGAAAATTATCCGTATACGGATAACGTGTCAAGCCATATAGGAATAAATATTTGAAAGTGTATTCATTGGTGGCTTTTTGATGCCAAAAAAAAGCCCTCGCGATGGAGGGCTTTAAGATGAGCGGTAGCTTTAGTGTCGGCGCATCCAGGATCCGGTTACGGTTCCGAGGATTTTGCTGCCCGACGGCATTGCTATGAGGCGATCCGGAAAGTCTTTGTTAAGCGCCATGAGGAACGTTCCATCCTGGGTAACTTGAAGACGCCTAAAGGTAGTCTTTGCGTCTGGCCCCGGCGTTCTAACGATGACATCGCTGTTATGAAGCGGGGTCACGTCGGCATCTATAAGCAGCACTTCGTCTTCACGATACTCGGGAGACATACTCAGCCCCTTATTTTGAAGACAAAACGCTCTCGCGCTGTGAGCGTATGGGCATTGAAGCCATTCTTGGACTTCGCACATAGCGAGATTATCTACGTTCTCAGTCAGCATTCCCGCGACCACCCAAGAAATTAAGGGGACGGGAGCAAATAGGCCGCCCCCGGACCGGATATTAGAATCCTCTCCGGTCAGCCTATCGATAAGCCCCTTATCCAAGAGGTCTTGTGCGGAAAGCTTAAATGCACCGGCGAGACTGGACACAATGGATATTCCCGCATCCGATTCCTGCCTCAGGATGCGACCAATGGTGGGTTGTCCCACACCAGCTCGCGAGGCGAGCTTTTGCTGGGTCTCCAGCTCGGAGCTTCCCGCCATTAGGTATTTAAGATTATTGGCCAGCGTTTGGCGTACTGATCCCATAGAAATATTCCTAATCCATATTCGGATAATCATAACCGCTGGGTCAAGTCGTTTGTGGCTTGACTGCATTATCCGTATATGGATAAGCTAGTCTCATGCGAATAATTCGAGACAAGCGCTATGACCAACTCCGATTTTCAAGATGATTTGCTTGGCCTTGTGCGAGATGAGCTCACAAAAAGGCGTGGCGATAGACGTGAAATTTGCACGTCCACCGGGGTGGGTTACTCCACTTTGTGCAAGATCGCGACGGGGCTTACCGACAATCCGCGGATCAATACGCTCCGGACCTTGGCGAGCTATTTCAGGGAACACCCTCGGAATCCTGCCACCCCCGAGGCCCTCAGCCATGCGGGCTGACCACAAGACGAATTCTGCCCGTTGCATCGCCTTTCCGGCAGTGCGGCGGAATAGCTGTTTTTATAACCAGTGGAGAGAAAGACCATGAGTGAAGCATTCGTAGCAGTAGATGGTGCGCCGGTCACTGGCATAAGTGCCGCGGATTTAATCCGCGCCACCACGCTGTGGATTACTGCGGAGAATCCAATATTCCGAGCACTTCAAGAGGCTTATCCGGATGCATTCGAAGCAGCTGAATTTCCGCAAGCAGTGCGCGTAACGCTTCCTTTGAGAGCGTCACGGATGTCACCCGAGTTTCTCGCGGGCAGTCCGGTTTGGACTCCAAAAACCTGATGATGAACTCTCCGTTTTCATGGAGCGTAAATTCACATGGCGTCGTGATTGGCGTGGGGTGAACAGAGAGGAACATCCCGTTTCGATCAAGTATCAAGTTTTTTTGAGTCATGTCCGGCCTCCTTGGGCCTTTGGTGTGGAAACTTAAATTTACCACGGATGCGCCGGACACCTATTTCAGCCTCTCTCGACAGAGTGTTTTCGCTCGCGTGGAGATAGGTAACTAATGGCTGGAGCTGAATTGTGAGCCGTTTTTACAGATCCAAGATGCCGTCCAAATCGAAATCCCCGTCGCCAAGGGCTGCTATGGATTGGTTGATTAACTTTTCAAATTCTGGCTTCAGGGGGAGACCCTCGCTTTGTTTTATCTCCTCGAACTGCTCAAGCAGTTCCTGCGAGAGGTTTGAATGTGTGCCTGCTATCGATGCGAGCAAAAAAATCACCAGGTCATTTGACGCCTTCAGCCGCCGATCAAGTTCTTCGACTTTCCATGCCAGTTCTGTTTTTTCCTGCTTCTTCATGCGCATTACCCTCATTTGTTGGAGGGCCACCTAATGGCCGCTCTTCCGTACATGCAACTATACGTGGCTGACTATCTGGCAGACACCATGCACCTCACGACAGAGGAGCATGGCGCATACCTGTTGCTGATTTTTAACTACTGGCAGACGGGAAAGCCGATTCCGAAAGTTCGTTTATCGAGAATTGCACGCGTACCCAGCGAGCGCTGGCCAGAGATTCAAGGCGCGCTGAGTGAGTTCTTCGAGGATGACGGTGAAAGCTGGATTCATCTGAGGATTGAGCGAGATATAGCAGCTGTGCTTACTGCGCCGCGTGGCAAGAATCTACCGGGCAGCGAAAGTCTCCTGGGCTTCAAGGGGTACGTGTACTTCGTTACTGAGCCGAGTTCTGACCTGGTGAAAATTGGATACTCAAAGAACCCATGGGCTAGGCTGAGCGAGCTACGCCGTAGTCATGGCGTAGAACTTTCCGTAGCAGCTACGATAAAAACCGTAGAAAAGTCCGAAGTATCAGTTCATGAGCTACTCGCTGAATTCCGCTCGGAAGGAGAGTGGTTTTGCAAGAGCAGCTGCATAACTGATCTGATAGCGGCCATCTCTGGCGGCTCTGTCACTACAGTAGAAGGTATATGCAACTACGTAGCCAGCTACGCCACACCTACTGTAGCTACGGAAAAGCCTACTACGTCTACTACAAATAAAGATTTAGATAAAGATAAGAAAAAAAGCTTTACCCCCAAACCCCCTGCGACGGCCACGCCCCAAGCGAAGACCGGTAACCCTAGACCGGTTACCCCGGTTACCCCGGTTCGCCCTGTGACACAGCAATCCCCACCGGAACTTGTCTGCGAGCAGGCGGATCGAGCAAACCGCTTGGCCGAAATCAATCAGGCTCAAATTCGGGAGGCGCTCGGCGTCCCCGTCGATCCTGAAGCTGCCAGAGCGCAATTGTTTTCCAGGCCACGAACTTCGGGGGTGCATGGCAATGCCTAACTTCGCGAAACAACTCCTTTCGATCCACGGCGTGCCGTGTGAGGACCAAGCATTCGAAGAGGCCTGCGCCATGGCGGAATCACGCTACGCAGGCAAGAAGTCTCATCGACTTGTCTGGGATGCGGCGCATCAGACCGGATGGCAAAACCTGCGGAATAGAAACCAATTTCCCAAAGGCCAAGTTGAGGATCTGTTCAAAAGGAAGTTTAGCGAAGTGTGCAAAAAGTTTGTTGACGGTGAAAAGCCTTACGCCCCGTTACCTGAGTCACATAGATCGACTGAAGTCGCCGAGTCAGCGTTAGAAGCTATTCGCAATAACTTAAAGAATCGAGGTGAAACAAATGGCAGTTAAATTTAGTTTGGAAAAATTGGTTGGGGATAAGATAATTATCCGTGCTCGAACTGGCTTGCAGGTTGCTTACAATAAACTTGTGCCGATTTGGAATGCGCGCGACCATGACGGCGACTGGGAAGAGAAGATCAACGACCTGGTGAATCATCTGCGCAATGGCGGGATAGTGCCGGCTGTAGAGGTCCACATCAACGAGTCAAGCGGCAATATTGAAATTGTGGAAGGTTACCGCCGCCACGAAGCATATGGTCGATTGATCGCTGAAGGTCTCCCGGTTGATTTGATTAACATTGTTCAATTCAAGGGAGGCCCTGAGGCTCGTATAGCGCGTATCATTACCAGCAATAATCAGGTTGAGTTGCGCCCGCTGGAGAAGGCAGAAGTTTATAAGCAACTTGAATCCTTAAATGTAGGTGTGGATCGAATCGCAGAGATTGTTAACAAGAGCCGAACTCACGTAGCCGATTACTTGCTGCTTGCTTATGCAAGTGAAAGTGTTCGCTCTCTGGTGCGCTCGAATGCGGTTGGTGCTGATACAGCTATTAAGACCATTCGTGAGCATGGCGAGCGCGCCGCCACTGTACTTGAAGAATCTCTTCAAAAGCGTGGTGGCAAGAAAGTAACGATGGGCAGCATCAAGGGTAAATCGCTCCCATCGAAGATCACCAGCGCCGTCATTACCGAACTGGATAACTTCGAGTCGTCACTCCCTCAGGCCGTCCACACGCACTTGTACAAGATCGCCAAGGCCAGAGCCGAAAAAGGGATCGCGGACGAAGATGAAACCGAGATGGTTGAAGTACCTGCAAAGGCTCTTCGCAAGATCCTTGATGTCCACGGTGACATGGAGGCCGCTCGCTTCAAGCAGGCTGAAAAGCAGCGCTTGCGTGAAGCTCAAGCCGCACAAGGTGAATTGGGGGGGGGTGGTAGTCATGGCTGAAATCGCCTTAGTCCGCACGGCGCACGGATTGGTACCAGCCACCGAAGCTGATCGCGAAGTCATCCAGAAGTGGAAGCTCGGGACGGTCATCCATGGCAAGTTCACGAAGATGCGCAACCCGAAATTTCACGGCAAGTTCTTTTCGATGCTTGACCTTGCTTATGACTACTGGGAGCCCGCTGGAGGCTTGATACCACGTCAGGAGATGCGCGGCATCAACGGTCTGGCGAAGTTCTTTGAAGCTCAAAATAACCGACCTGGACAGTTATCGGTCGCGGTCGCTGCATACGTCGATGGGCTCAGGCAGGCCCGCACTGAGCGGTATTCGGTTGTCGACAAGAGCCGCGAATCCTTCCGTGATTGGGTAACGATCGAGGCCGGTCATTTTCATCTGGTGTACACGCCTGACGGTGTTCGCCGGGAGCGTAAGTCGATCAGTTGGGCCTGCATGGACGATGTCGAATTTGAGGCCCTGTACCGCGACGTGTTCAACGTGTGCTGGCGTCTGGTGTTGTCTGCCCACTTCGACAGCGAAGTAGGTGCAATGGACGCTGCCGCGATGATCGGAGGTTATGCGTAATGGCGAAGCAAACGAAATTGACCAAAGCTGCCCGTGGTCGCGAATGCCAGATTCGCATTCCAGGCGTATGCAATGGCAATCCCGAAACCACCGTGCTTGCTCATTACCGCATGGCCGGTACGTGCGGCATGGGTATGAAGCCAAACGACCTGCAGGGCGCCTGGGCGTGCTCTGCTTGCCATGACTACGTTGATAGCCGAAGAAGCGCCGACGACCGCGCAGAGGCTCGCCAGTACCACGCCGAGGGCGTTATGCGCACTCAAGCAATCTTGATCAGCGAAGGGATTGTAGCCGCATGATCGGAAAGCCAATTGATGTACCGTCACGGAGGGCATCGTGAGCGGCGCGAAGAAAGACGTTGACTGGTATCGCATCGAGCAAGAGTACCGAGAAGGGGTAGTCACGCTTCGGGATATAGCTGCCCAGCATGATGTTACTCATGGAGCAATCAACAAGCGTGCAAAGCGCGATGGATGGGAGCGGGGGACTGGCAAAAAGGCTTCTTCCAAGAAGGCTCTGAAGGTATCCAAAGCGGTATCCAAGCAGGTATCCAAAGTTGGTATCCATGAAAGCTTGGATACCAGTTTGGATACCTGCGTTGTAGAGCCGGTTGGGTATGCAGATGACGTAGATGAAATCGGTGAGTCAAGCTCCTTGACCCCAAAACAGAAGCGTTTCGTCGAAGAGTACTTAATCGATTTGAATGCAACTCAGGCTGCCATCCGTGCCAAATACAGCATCAAGTCAGCATCGAGCATCGGTCGCGACCTACTACAGAAAACCCCAGTTGCCGATGCTATCGCAGTTGCCATCGCTAACCGTTCAGCTCGGGCGAGCATGGCTCAGGATCGCGTGCTGTCAGAGCTTGCCGCGATGGCCTATTACGACCCTGCGGACATTGGCAGTGTGCGTGTAGAAAAGCCTGCTGACATCGCCAAACTGCCAGAGCATGTCCGTAGGGCCATAGTCGGCTGGTCATGGGACAAGCACGGAAACTTTGTATTGAAGCTGGCCAGCAAGACGCCAAACGTCGAGCTGCTCGGGCGTCATCAGGGCATGTTCAAAGACAGGCTTGAGGTGACACCGGCAGGCCCGCTCACTCCTCCCGAATACAGAATAGTGAGCGAGTGATGCAGACCGAGATCTTTCCTGTATATGCCGACTACTTGCAGCCAGCGCGGTTCAAGGTTGCCTATGGTGGTCGCGGATCGGCGAAGACACGCACTTTCGTGGCCATTCTGAAAAACAACGTTCTCCATTATGGCTGGCGCCTTGTGTGCTTCCGAGAAATCATGAAATCGCTTGATGACTCTGTGTACCAAGAGTTCATTGATGAGATCGAGCGTTGCGAGCAGGAGCAATACTTCCGAATCCTTCGTAACGAAATTCACTGCGATATATCCGGCGGCGTGATCAAGTTCGACGGCCTGTTTCGCAATCAGCAAAAGCTCAAAGGTTATGCAGGCTTTGATGCTGCTTGGGTGGAAGAGGCTGCCAATGTTACGGCTGCGAGCTGGAAGTTTCTAATTCCAACACTGCGCAAGAATCGCTCAGAAATCTGGGTCAGTTACAACCCCGAGAACCCGCTGGACGAAACTCACAAGCGTTTTGTCACCGCGTGCCCATACCCCGAATACATCGACGGCCAGCGCTACACAATCATTAAGAAGATCAACTACACCGACAACCCACGGTTCCCCATCGAGCTGCAGCGCGACCTCGACATCATGCGGGAGCAGGATTACGAACTGTTCCGCCATGTTTACCTCGGCGAGCCAGTGGCAGATAGCGCGCTGGCGATCATCAAGCCGGCTTGGATTGCTGCTGCCATCAACGCGCACCTGGTGCTTGGATGGGAAATCACGGGCGGTCGTTTCATGGGGTTCGACGTGGCCGACGAAGGGCCGGACAGCAACGCAACCATAGGTCGTCATGGGGTTTTGGTGAACACCTGCAAAGAATGGCGCGACAACGATCCCAACAGCGCTGCACGCGCCACATATGCCGAAGCACTGGAACACAGTGTCGATCTGATCATCTTCGACAACATCGGCGTAGGCGCAGGCGCAAAGGGAGCGCTTCGGGAGGAGGTAGCAGCAACTCACGAAAGCGGTCGATGGGGGCCAGAAATGGAAGGTTTCAATGCAGGCGGCGCGGTCATTCACTCTGAATCGGATTACGCGCCGGGCAAGAAAAACCAAGACATGTTTTTGAATCTCAAGGCGCAGGCTTGGTGGACGTTGGCCGACCGATTCAAGAGCACATTTGATGCGGTCAATGGCAGGCCTTACGACAAGGAAAAGGTTATTTCGCTAGCTGGTGATTTGCCTGGACTCGACAAGCTATGCGCGGAGCTCTCACAGCCTCGACGAGAGTATGTGAACGGAAAAGTAAAGGTTGAAGGGAAGGGCGCCATGAAGAAGCGCGGAGTCAGCTCGCCTAACTTGGCCGATGCATTGGTGATGTGCTTCTCGAATGAGCTTGAAGTCCAAGGCGGTTTAAATATTTCTGAAGAAGTAGCGAGCATATTTGAATGAGACGTAAGAAAAAACGTAACCCGGTGATAGCCGCCGATATGCCCCCTATGGATATCAGTGCGCTTGCAGCAACGGTGTTTGATGGCGGAACAAGCAGTAAGGATGTCGTAATGTCAGATCAGTGGAAGCCCCCCATCAATCTCTGTGATGCCAGTGAGAAGGGGAAGGCGACGCGCTTGGCAATGGACGCCGCACTCGATAGCGCGGGCGTGTATTCCGCAGATCAGGCAATGGGTGGCATTGCCCAAGTTGATGGCGGATCTGGTGTTTCCTTTCCCGGATATCCTGCGCTGGCCAACCTTCAGCAGAACCCGTTGATGCGGCTGATCGTGGACACCATCAGTGATGAATCAACACGTAAGTGGGTGACGCTCCAGGGCGTTGATAAAAAGGTAAAGGACGACGACATCAAGCGCGTTACGGACGCCTGCGAGAAATGGGAGCTACGCGATGTATTCAAGGCCGCGTCCGAGATGGTCGGCTTTCAAGGTGGTTGCCTCCTGTTCATCGACGTTGGTGCCACCGACGAAGAGCTGGTCACTCCACTTGTGATATCGGACAAGACTATTGGCAAGGGCAAGTTGAAGGCCTTAACCATAGTCGAGCCGATGCAGGTTTATCCAGGGCTTTATGACGCTTCGAACCCGTTGTCGCCGAGGTACTTCCGGCCAGATACATGGATCGTGCAGGGTGTTGAGGTTCACATCAGCCGGTTCCTCTGCTTCACCAACAACATCCCCAGCCTCATGCTCAAG
Source organism: Pseudomonas sp. NPDC098747 (assembly GCF_044760045.1). Lineage (NCBI taxonomy): Bacteria > Pseudomonadati > Pseudomonadota > Gammaproteobacteria > Pseudomonadales > Pseudomonadaceae > Pseudomonas > Pseudomonas sp. NPDC098747. The sequence continues at coordinate 38,124 of NZ_JBIWAL010000040.1, forward strand.
CCGGCCTACAACTTCTTCGGGATTCCACTGGTGCAACTAGCATTGCGCTACGTGCAAAACTTCGAAAGCTCGCGAGATGCTTCGGCGGAGATCGTTCACAACTTCTCGCTTCTTGGTCTGAAGACCGACTTAAAGCAGGTCATGCTTCCGGGCGGCAAGGAGCAGCTCCAGAGGCGCGCCAAGATGATGTTAGGGGCAAAGCGCACCTTGGGCATGGCAATCATCGACAAAACCAGTGAAGAGATGTTCCAGATCGATACGCCCATGTCTGGCCTTAAGGATCTGGTCGGTCAACAGCTTGAGCTGCTCGCGCTCATTTCAGGCATTCCCGTTACCAAGCTATTCGGCACAGCCCCGCAAGGCTTCAGCGCGACCGGTGAGGGGGATATGCGCAACTTCTACGACAAGATCCGGACGTGGCAGGAGATCTTGTATTTCAAGAATTTCAAGATGGCGCGAGAGCTAGTCGAGCTGTCCGAGTTTGGTTCGATCACTCCAGGTATCACCGAAGTGTGGGAGCCACTGAAAGAATCCGATCCGACCGAGCAGGCGGACATCCGCAAGACCAATGCCGACGCCGATGCCATCTATCTGGATCGTGGTGTGGTGCTGCCCGAGGAGGTCAGGGAGCGGCTTTCCGCAGACGAAGAAAGTGGCTTTACGGGATTGGACGAACTCGCACCGCTTGAAGAGGAATTGATTGATGGACTCGAAACAGAAACCGCCGAGCCGACCGACATCGTTCCGGAACCTCAAGTCTAAGTCGGGCGGTTTGGTTGCTCGGCCACCGATGGCAAACGCAGCACTGAAGTCCCGATACGCTCAGAAGCTGAAGCAGCTCAATCAGGGCATGTTCACAAGTGTCGAGTGGTGGCTAACGGCCATGTATCGAGGTCGGGAAAGTGAAGTGGTCGGTGATGCCAGTCCGGCAGCCGAGGCGCAAAAGTTACTTTCAAAGCTGACCCGAAAATGGAAGGGGTTTTACGGGGATAGGGCAGAAGGGCTGGCGAAGTGGTTTATCAATACTGCTGACACCACGACGACATCCAGCCTGTTCAGCTCGCTTAAAGAGTTCATGCCGACCGTAAAGCCGCAGATGTCGAGGAGGACACAAAATACGCTTACAGCAATGACCAAAGAAAACGTCGGCCTGATTAAATCGATTCCATCAAAGTACTTTGAGCAGATCGAAGGTGCGGTTATGCGGGCCATGTCGAATGGTCGCGACCTTGAGGCATTAAAAAAGGATCTTTTATCAATAGGCGGCGTTACTGATAAGCGCGCAGACTTCATTGCGCGGGATCAGGCGAATAAAGCTGCTTCGGTAATTAACCGTTCCAGACAGTTGGACCTAGGAATAAAAAAGGCACTTTGGGTACACACGCATGCTTCAAAAGAACCGCGCGCTAGTCATTTGGCGGCAAGCGGCAAAGAGTTTGATTTGGAAAAGGGTATGTTTATTGATGGTGAATGGATTCAACCGGGCGAAGAAATCAACTGTACGTGCATGGCGGCGCCTGTAATTCCCGGCTTCGAATAATAATATACAAATCCTTATTGCTTTCTCCGATCTTCTGGCTAAATATATATAGACGTTTATTTATCTTTTCGCGGTTTCACGATTTTTCGTGGGGCTCATGCGTTCTCTTGTTGTGGATTTGCAAAGCGCATCATGAATAAAGCTATTTTAGCGAATGATTCAGCGCGTAGAACTGATGAAAATGGATTTTTGCATGTTGAGGTTTCCGCGCTAACTAAAGCGACGGTAAATCCCTACTACGGGCGAGAGATACCAGAGTGGGAAAGTCTCGACCTTGAGCCGGACAGAATCTATCAGGTACTGCGTCCAGCTGATGAGCTTGAGAAAGCTGTAAGTACATTTAATGGATTGCCGATCCTCATAAAGCATAAAGAGGATTCGGCATTTGACCCACAGAAGGCGTTGCGGGTAGGTACAACCGGGACCAGTGCTGCTTGGGAAGATCCGTACATCGTTAACGCGATTGTCTTCCATGATGCGACGGCAATTGCGCTGATTGAATCAAACAAGCAAAAGGAATTGAGTGCCGGTTATCGCTATGACGCGGTAATCGAAAAAGGAACTTTCGAAGGTCAGGCTTACGAGCTGCGCATGAAGAACATTCGGGGTAATCACGTCGCCCTGGTCGAAGAAGGTCGCGCCGGCTCCGATGTGGTAGTGGCGGATTCGAACCCATTTTTAAGAGGTGTAATGATGAGCGTTAAAGATAAGGCGCTAGCGCTGGCAAAGCTACTTTCCGGCAAAGGTCTTCTAGCCAAGGATGAGGCTATTACCGCTGATGAAATTGAAAAGGCCTTGGATGCTGAAGAAAAGCCCAAGGATGAGCCTGCGGGCGATCAAGATCCAATCGCGATTCTTACTGCTGAAATTGAGAAGCTAAAGCAGCAACTTGCATCGCTCGCGCCTTCTGAGCCTGCCGAAGATATCGCAAACGATGAAGATCCTGCGAACCCTCCGAAGAAAGAGCCAATGGCATCGGATAAGAAGTTGCAAGTGACTCCAAAAAAAGAAACTCCAGTCATTGCGGTTGATGAAAAGAAAATCACAGCCAACGTAATGGCGCACTTCCGCGATAAGGAAGTAGCAGCTGAAGAGGTTCGGCCTCTGGTTGGCCCAGTGACTGTTTCAGCCTTCGATAGTGCGGGAGGTATCTACGCATTCGCGCTAGAGCAAAAGGGAATGAACCCAAAGGACTATCCGGCGGAGTCACACAAAAGCATGGTTGCTGTTCTAAACAACCAGCGCCAGCCGCCATTGATTGCACAGGACGCGAAACCGTCTGGTGTTCTCGCCGATATAGACCTCGGTCGTTTCCATTGAGTAAGGAGAAATAAAAGTGCCTTTTCAACAGAAAGTAGGTACCGGCCTTGTCGAGGGCCTGCCGGGCGATCCGGCCAGCGCAAATCCGTTCTCCACCATCGTGAAGCAAGCCAAGGATGCGTGCGCACCTGGCTTGTTCCTGTGGGGTAGCGCGAACGGTAAGACGTTCTCGCCATTGGGGGCTGGTAAGCCGGATGCCTATTGTATGCGTGATCAAACTGGGGTGTTCGGCGGCTTTCTCAAAGAGGCCGGAAACATCATCCCGCTTGGCTTCAACGCAACCGGTGTAATTGACGGTGATTGGTATGCCGTTTCGAAAACCACCGCCTCCGTCAAGCAAAAGGTCTTCGCCTCGAACTTGAACGGGACCATTTCAACCGGTGCGGCTGGTTCAAGCATCGCCGACCACACCGAAACAGATTTCACCGTCACGAAGGTTGCAGGTACAGGCGCAGCCGGCAGTGCAATCGTTATTTCCAAGCACTGAGGCGCACTATGAGCAGTCAAGACTTTCAACGACTTGAGCGGATCGGTATCAGCGGCCTTCCACGGCAGTGGCTGGACGATACGGCGCGGGCGCGCATTGCACAGGATGCCGCGTTAGTCACCACGCCGAACAACGGCGTACCTGCATGGATGACGCAGTACACATCCCCGAAGCTGATCAAGGTATTGACCGAGAAGCTCGGCGCCGAAGAGGTATTCGACCCTTCTCGCATGGGTGGTTACGGCACCATGACGGCGACCTTTCCGATGATCGAGCACACAGGCGCTGTCGGCGCATACGCTGATTATGGGCGCGACGGCCATGCAGGCTTCAACGCCAACTGGCCAAGTCGTGAAGCCTTTTACTTTCAGACCATTGTCACTTGGGGGGATCTGGAATTAGCCGTCATGGCGCAGGGCAAAATTGATGCTGCCAGCCAGAAGCAGGATGCAGCTGCCTTGGTAATGAAGACGGCGCATAACAGCATCTGGTTCTACGGCGTTCAGAATTTGGCGAACTGGGGCATCTTGAACGATCCACGCCTAAACCCAGCTATTCCACCACTTCCAAATACCAGTTCGGATTTGGAATGGGCTGACAAGGATGATCAAGAGATCTATGCCGACGTAAAGCTGCTTTATAAAACGTTGGTTGGCCAGAACCGTGGGCGCGTCAACAAGAAGACCAAGATGTCGCTGATCTTGGATACCGACTCCGAGGCCGAGCTGGACAAAAAGAGCCTTTATGGTGAGTCCGTTGTGGTCTCGCTTAAGAAAGCTTATCCGAACATGGAAATCGTCAGCGCCGTCGAGATGGATACCGCCGCCGGCAGGGTGGCAATGCTCATCGCGCATGACGTCATGGGTCAGAAAACTGGCGAGCTTGGCTATGTCGAGCTGCTGAAAGCTCACGGCGTAGTCCGCGATCTTTCGAGTCTGCGTCAGAAGTACTCAGGCGCAAATTTCGGGGCGGTCATGTATCAACCGAACGCCATCGCTACCATGATCGGGATCTGACCATGATTATCTATTCCAAGCTTCCGCGAGACCTGAAGTTCACTATCGGCACCTCCGTTGTGATCATCAAAAAAGCTGACGATAACCCGGACAGCCTTGTGCCTGGTTGCAGCAAAAACGATATTGCTGACGAGCTATGGGAGGGCGTGCTTAAGGTCTACGGCAAGCACGTTGCGATCAAGAGGGGCTTTATTTTCGCGTCGAAAAACGACAAGGAAGCGAAGGCCCAAGCCGATGAAATCAAGGATGAAAAAACCGGTCTGGAAAAGATGGACCCGGACAACGTTCCAGGCGTTCAACGCAACGACGATCCTGACGTTAAAAACGCTCCAGCCCAGCAGGCCCGTAAGTGATAGTCGAATTCAGCCCGGCGAAGTTTCGGTTAACTTTTCCGGGGGCTTTTCCTGAGCCCGAATATCCCGATCTTTCCTTGCACGCTAGCTTCAATCGTGCCGCGATGCAGATCGATAATACGGCTGGTTCTGAAATTCCTGTCGATCCTCGCGAGATGATTTTGTATCTCGCTACCGCTCATATCGAAACGATAGGTCGGCGCGATCCGAACATGGTCGGCCAGATTGTTTCGGCTGGGCAGGGCTCAACCAACATATCCATTTCTGCCCCTGTCGCCATCGGTAGTGAAGCCTGGTGGTTGCAAACCTCATACGGTCAAGAGGCATGGCAGTCAACAGCCCCTTATCGTTCGTTTCTGTGGGTGGAGTGATGAGCGGAGCCAAGGTATTAGGCGGTGAAAAGCTGAAAGCGGCGTTGAAGAAGCTTGCAGCTGCGAAGGGCGCGCGCGTGCGTGTGGGCATTCTGGAAAATACGAAATATCCAGACGGCACAGATGCAGCGATGGTCGCAGGGGTGCAGGAGTTCGGCAACGAGCAAACTCCAGCGCGCTCATTCATGCGCCGAACCGTCTCTGAGCGTGTTGGTGCCTGGAAGAACGGTTTCGCTAATCAGCTTGATGCTAACAGCGTCGAAGGGGCGCTGGATGTTCTGGGCGAGCAAATGGCCAAAGACATCCAGTCAACCATTCTCAAAATCGCAGGCGAGGGCGGCAACGCGCCGTCCACGATTGAGCGCAAGCGCAGTAAGCAAGACCGGCCTTTGATCGATTCAACCTTGATGCTGAACAGCGTCAAGCACGAGGTGGTGCCCGGTGAATCTGAATAATCTCGTGGGCGGGTTTCTCAATAGCGTAACGCCTCAAGAAGAGGTCGTGCTTTTCCGCTGCACTGGCCAGACAAATGACAGAGGGAAAATCACGCCGACTTACGCGCCAGCATTTCCCACCATGGCGCGAGTGCAATCTGTCAGTGATGCGGCGCTGAAACTAATTGATCGCGTCGGAGACAACAGCAAGCTTCTGCACTTCTACCTCAATGGCGACTGGCGCGGCGTTTTCCGTCCCGATGGTACCGGCGGCGACATGATCTATGCGCGTAACCAATGGTGGCTGATCAATGCGGTACCGGAAGACTTTTCGCAGGCCGGCTGGGTGTGCGTGCGCGGTGTTCTGCAGGTGACCGGGCCTGTTGGGGTGGCCTACCCATGATCGACGTTCTCGGCGCCATGTACGACCTGGTCGAAAAATTCGCATCCACACCAGCAGAGAACATCCTGCGCGCTTGGCCTAATCGGGTGGCTTTACCGCCGCACAGCTACGCCGTGATGACACTGATCAACACTGGGCGCCGAGGCACCAACTCGACCGACTTCGCGTTCGATCCGGACACCGAGGAAGACGGCGAAGAGACCGACAGTGTCCTGCGCGAAACCATGGTGCAGATCGATTTCGTCGGCGCCGACGCTGCGGCCAATGCGGGCAAGTTTGAACTACTGAGCCGGTCCGCCCGGTTCTGTGACTTCCTCGAGCCCTACGGCATTGCGCCGCTGTTCGCTGATACCCCACGGGAGATGACCAAGCCCGACGGCACCGATCAGTTCGCCGTCCGCTACGTCATCACCCTTACCATTTCCTACTGGGACGAAACCAGCGTCGCCGTGCCGTGGTTCGACGATGCAACCCTTACAACTGAGGTAATCCAATGAGCATTCCAGCCTCGGCTATTGTTGAAGTCAATCCGGGACTATTGGTGCCGGGTGGTACCGATCTGGAGTTGAACGGGCTCTTTGCCTACGACACTCCGCTGATTCCTCCTGGTGCGGTTTGGGCGTTTGCGTCAGCCGAAGATGCAAAGGCGGTTTTCCCGCCAGACGCCGACATCCTGGCCCCGATCAGCATCTACTTTCGCGGCTACAACAATAGCCCGATCAAACCGCGGGCGTTGTTTATCGCTCGCTGGACAGCTGAAGCGACGCCCCCTTATGTCATCGGTGTTAAACATCTGTCGTTGGTTGAGCTGAAGGCCGTCAGCGACGGCGAACTTACGCTAACCATGGGTGGCGAATCCGAAACCATCAGCGATCTGGATTTCAGCGCAGCCACTTCGTTTTCCGACATCGCCGCCATTGTTCAGGCTGCAATGATTGCCGCTGCATCCGCCGATCCTTTTTGGCTCGCTTCGGTGTGCACCTACGATGGTGTCTCGAAGCGTTTCACCATTGGCTCCAGTCACAAAGCCACCGAAGGCGTTATCGCCGTGCCAACCGGCGATGCCGCCTTGGCGCTGGGCTTGGCATCGGGGATGCCATTCCAAGGCGCTCTCGCCCAATCGCCTACAGCGTGCATGGACGCCGTCAAGCGGGTGACTACCAACTGGGTGACGTTCACCTCAGGCAAGGTGACCTCGATCCCTACTGAGCCTGAGCAGCTGGAGTTCGCCAAGTGGTCGAGCGATCAGGGTGTGCGCCATCTGTACGTGCTGTACGAGGACAACCCGAACCTCATCGAACAGGGCAACACCGACAACATCGGTCGCCAGATTCAGGACCTGGACTTGTCGGGCGTAGCGGGCGAGTACGGCGAAATCGAATACGCCGCGTTCCTGATGGGCGTGGCGGCGTCGATTGACTACAACCGCCCTGACGGCGCCATCACGACCGCCTTTAAGGCGCAGGACGGCATCGTCTTCAATGTGACTGATGAGGCGACCGCCAACCAGTTGACCGAAAACGGGTTCAACTATTACGGCGACTGGGCCACGGCGAACGACCAGTTCAAGTTCCATTACCCTGGCCAGATGTTTGGTCGTTATCTGTGGGTGGATACCTACCTCAATGCCATCTGGCTGAACAACGCGCTGCAGGTGTCGCTGATGAGCGGCCTGTCGAGTGTCGGTCGTTCCCCGCATAACGCGAAGGGCTATGCACTGGTGCGGGCGTGGATGCTTGATCCGATCCTGCGCGCCCTGAGCGCCGGCATCATCGACACCGGTATCACCCTCAGCGAATCGCAGAAGGCCGAAATCGCGGCACAGGCTGGCATGGACATCTCGTCCCAGCTGCAAACCAGCGGCTACTTCATCCAGATCCTTGATCCGGGCGCCGTCGCCCGCAAGGACCGGCAGAGCCCAATTATCAATTTTTGGTACACCTACGGCGGCTCTATTCAGAAGCTTGTCGTGGCGTCCCGCGCAATCGTTTAAGGAGCCCATGACATGGCAGGAAGAAAGGGCAACATCACCTCGGCGAACTCCACCGGCATCATCACGGTTGATGAGCTGTTTCCGAATGGTTTTCTCCTCGAGAACTACGCCACTGACGCCGCCATTGCGATGGACGAAGAGACCGTCGCAGAAACCCGCATGGGTGTGGACGGAAAGATGGTGGCCGGCTACGTGCCGTCCATCAAGGTACTGACCCTGTCGCTTGAGGCAATCAGCGAAGCCGCAAAAGCACTCGACCTGGTCAACGCCCGCAGTCACCAGAACATGGCGATTTATCACCTATCGCTGTCGTTCTCGGTACCGGGCTTACGTCAGACGTGGACTTTCCAAGACGGCGTATTGAAAAGCCTTAAATCGGTTCCGGACGTGAAGAAAGTTCTCGATATCCGCACCTTCAAATTCGACTTCGAATCACTCGACATTCAGGACTGGTAATCATGGCTCGCAAAGTAATCACAATCAGCGTTAACGACGGCGGCGAAGACAAGAGTTTCCGCATTACACAGATGCCGGCGACCAAGCTTGAAGCATGGATCGCACGAGCTCTTTTGCTGGTCGGGCATACCGATCTTGATCCTGCTGTCTTTGCTGGCAGCACCGACGCCGCTGCATCTGCAGGCATCAAGGCGCTGTCTGGCGTGAGCTATGAGCACGCCAAGCCGCTCTACGACGAGCTGTTGGCCTGCTGCGAAGTCATGGTCGGCGACCACTTCGAACACCTGTCTGTATCGAACGCTGACGTCCACATCGAAGACGTAAAGACACTTTTCAAATTGCGTATGGAGGCGGCGAAGCTGAACTTCAGTTTTTTAGACTTCGGCAAGCTCTCGAAATCGATGGGCCAGAAGATGACGGTCGCCGGTATTACAGCTACGCCAACGTCTCCGGGCTAATCGGCGTTATCACCAGCAACAAGCACGCAACCTTGCGCGAACTTGAGGAGTACTACTCCTTTGAGGACGCGCTGAACATGGTCGAGATCATCCGCGTGAACAATGCGAATGAGCGTATCGCGATGAAGAGTAAGGACTGAGCATGGCCACCGTTATTGATGCACTCATTGTTACCTATGCCCTCGACCCGTCCGGCATTGAAGAAGGAGCGAAAGAGGCTACAGGTGCCCTTGAAACGATGAAGGCAAACGCGCTCAGTATCTTTGCGGCAATTGGCGGTATTGCCTTGTTCACCGGTTTGATGAAATCCAGCTTCGACGCAGCCATCGCGGCGGGGGTATTGGCCGACTCCCTCGGCGAAGATGTCGAGCAGATCAACGCCATGGGCCAGGCAGTGGCGGCGCAGGGCGGCACCGTAGAGGGCTTCAATGACTCTCTGGGTAATCTCAACTCGGCGGTGGGTGAATTCGCCGCCGGATTCGGTGGCCCTGGTGCTGATGCTTTCGAGAAGTTCGGAATCAGCATGCGCGACGCCAACGGCGACATGCGTAAGTCATCAGATGTGATGCTTGACCTATCCGACCACCTGAGCAAGATGACCATCGGCGAGGCGGTGGCCATTGGTGAAACAATGGGGATCGATGCTGCGACCATTAAGTCAATTCACGGAGGCAGAGAAGCCACCTTGGAACTGATCAAGGTGCAAAAAGAAAAAGGGGGGATGACTGACAAAGATGTCGAGCAAGCTAAAAAGCTCCAAGACAGCATGAAAAAAACAAAAGCTGACATCGAACGCGCAACCATCCCGATTTTAACGATGATCATGCCGGCGCTCTCGATGTTGGCCGAAGTGGTAGCAGTCGTTGCAAGCGCGGTAGGGAAGGGCTTCAAGGCGATAGGCGATTTTGTCAAAGACCACGGGACAGTAATTGTTGTGGCGCTCGGAGTGGCTGCGACAGCATTCGGCGTCATTTACAGAAACGCAGTCATGACCGCCGCAGCTGCGATGATTAAGTTCGGTATGGCGTCACTTAGAGCGGGTGCGATGTTTGTTCTGGCCAACCTACCGCTGATAGCAATGGTAGGAATTATTGCCTTGGTATCTGCTGCAATTGGCTTGCTCGTCGAAGACTTCATGGTCTGGATGGATGGCGGCGAGTCGGCCATCGGTTCTGTGCTTGGAGATTTCGATACTTTTTGGGCCGGCATCAAACCGATATTCGACAGCCTTGCGCAAATATTTACCAGCGTCTGGGATTTGCTGACTACGCCTGCAAAAATCGCATTTGGGATACTTAAAGGGCTGTTCACAGGTGACTTTGAGTTTCTTAAATCTACGGTGCTTGGCCTCGGCGACGTATTCACAAATCTATGGGAAGGCATCAAGAGTCTGGCCCAACCCTTTTTTGATTGGATCAGCGAAAAGTTTAGCGGCATGGGCGAGGTCGTCGGCGGTATCGCAAAATTTTTCGGCGTTGGCGGCGATGAAGAGGGCGCGGAGGTGGGCGCACCTGGTGCGAAAGGGGCCGGTGCGCCGACTGCCAAAGACGCCGTTTCGCCTTCCGCCATTGCCGCTGGCGCGGGTGCGGGCAATAAGACTGTAACCGTCACTCAGTCGGTCGGCAGCGTGACCGTAAACACGCAAGCCACGGACGGCAAAGGCGTTGCGTCTGCGCTCAACGGCGCGACCAATACCGAGCTGCAAGGTCTGGTTAATTCAGTTGATTCGGGGGTTATGCAATGACCTACGAAATCACCGATGCCGTGAATAACAAGCCCATCGCTCCGATCAGTTCATTCCTCGGGATGAGCTACAAGTTTGAAGCGAAAGACACGCGATACCCCGTCGAAAAAGGCGGCTTCTTTTCCGCCAATAAGGTCGTTTCGCCTTGGTCCATCCCTGTGCAAGTTGCAATTACGGGATCGCCTGAGCGTCTGCGTAACATCCTATTCGTGATCCAACGTTATGCCGCTGGGGTCGAGCTGGTGAACGTGACGACGCCGTTTTACACATACCTTGACGGCAACATTGAATCTTTGAATTACACGCTTAAGGAAGGCGGGGCTGTTGGTTTGCTGGAGCTCGAACTTGGACTTGTAGAAATACGCCAGATCGAGGCGCGATATACCAGCATCTCGGTTTCCCCGGTCGGCGGCTCGTCCAAGCCGATCAGCGCTGACAAAGCCAAGAACAAATCAGACGCCTCGACAGAAGAGAAGGGCAAGCAACAACCAAAGCCGCCTAGACAAAGCATTCTCGGGGGCTGGTCGAAATGATCGAAGTTCCTCTGTCCCCAGTTCCTGGTCAAAACCTGCAAATCATTCTTGATGATCAAAACGTCACGCTGACCCTACGACAGAAGGGCGAGCGCATGTACATGGATGTAGACGTGGGCACCGCTCGCGTCATCAGCGGCGCTATTTGCAACAACAGAACCAACATCAAGCAATTTAAAACCATGCCCTTTAAGGGAGGACTGTTCCTTGTCGACACCCAAGGCAACGAACCTCCCCAATACCACGGCCTTGATACGCGCTGGGTCTTGCTGTACCTATCTGAGGATGAACTATGACCAGCTTCACGCAGAAGCAAATAGAGGTCCGCTTTACGCTGGGCGCAGGCCAGTTCTCGGCGGGCGGTAATACCAAGGTCGTCAACGGCCTTGCCACGCGCTGCAAGATCACCAAGCCGGGCTTGCCAGATAAAAACGGCGCGTCGGTGACGATCTTCGGCCTGTTGCCGGATGACATGGCCAGACTGACGACGCTCAATTTCCGCCCGCTGCAGGTGCAGAAAAATCTCATCCAGATTTCAGCAGGTGTGGTGGGCGGTTCGACGTCCATAGCCTTTGCGGGCGAGATCACCAGCGCCTTTGCCGATTACAACTCGGCACCTGATATCGCGTTCGTTGTCGAGGCGCTGGCCGGCTATTACCCGAGCGTCACGCCCGCGGCGCCGATGTCCATTCGCGGCTCTGTATCGATTGAAGAGATCGTCAGCGGCATCGCGAAGGATATCGGATACCAGTTCGAAAACTTTGGCGTCACGGCTTCGCTGCTGAATCCCATCCTCAACGGCTCGCCTATCGAGAAGGCTCGCACCGCTTGCCGCAATGCCGGCGTGCAATTGTTCATTGACGACAACCGTCTGCGGATCGCGCCGCCCGATGGGTTTGTGGGCAGTAACAAGCCGGTCCCGATGAGCGCAGAAACCGGAATGATCGGCTATCCCACGTTCGGATCGGACGGCATCAAGCTCAAGGGCTACTACCAGCCTGACGCGGAGCTGGGCGGCCTGATCAACGTGCAGTCCATTGTCCCCATGGCGTCGGGCGATTGGATTATCACCAAGCTGTCGCACCAGATCGAAGCCAACATTCCCGGTTCCGACAATGCCTGGATCACCGAAATGGAAGCCTCGCACGACGGCAAGACCCAAAAAGACAGAAAGGAAAAAGCATGAGCGAGCCGGTCAAGGGCGCGAAGAAACTCAGTAGCGCGAACTCGCCCACCAACGCCATCAGCTTCTTGGTCGAGCGCATGCTGGCGGGCACCCTCAACACCTGCACGCTGGTGCGGGTGGATGAGGTCGACCCGAGCCCCGCAGCCCCCAGAGTGGCTGTCACGCCGCTGGTGCCGCAGATCGATGGAGAGGGCAACACGCTGCCGCCGCAGCCGATTTACGACGTGCCCTATTCACGCGTGCAGGGTGGTGTTGCTGCATTGATCATTGATCCGGTACCGGGCGACATCGGTATCGCGCTGTTTGCCCAGCGCGACATATCCACGGTCAAGCTGACAAAAAGCGCTGGCCAGCCCGGAAGCCTGCGCACGTTCGATCAGGGTGACGCGCTGTATGTGGGCTGGGTGCTGAACCAAACGCCGACCGTGTTCCTTGAACTGACTCAGGACGGGAAAGCCAAGCTGGTCGCACCGGGCGGCTTCACAGTTGATTGCGACATGCATGTCACCGGTGCGGTGACCACCGATAGCACCATTACCGCCGCCGGCGACGTGCTCGGCACCGGTATCTCGTTAAGCACTCACACTCACATCTGCGCGGCTCCCGGCGATCCTACGAGCGCTCCGCAATGAAGACTCTTCTGCTCACTCCCGAGTGGGATCTGCAGCTGGATGCATCCGGCCAGTTCGCGATGGCGTCCGGTCCTTTGGCCGTGGCGCAGTCGGTGGCCAACGCCATTCGGCTGTTCACACAGGACGCCTATTTCAATCAGACCGAGGGCGTCCCGCACTTCGATATCAGTCTGGGTCATCGCCCAAGTCCGGACGTCGTGAAAGAACGCCTGATTCGCGCCGCTCTCGCGGTGAGGCACGTGGACTCCGCGACCATGACCGCGTTCTCGGTTGTTCAGCGCGTGGCGACTGGTGTCATTTCTATTGAGACCTTCGGAGAGACTGTAAATGTTGCGTTTTGATCCTGCGACGGGCCTCTACGCTGACGACACGGCGGTCATTCGAGCGGAGACCGAAGCGCTTTGGAGAGAGGCGCTGGGTAATGATGTCGATGTTTCCGCCGGCTCGCCCATCGGCCAACTGATCGATTCACAAACTGCGCTGGTGGCGGACAAGGATCGTCAGGTGCTGTACCTGTCCAACCAGTTTAACCCTGCAGCGAATGAAGGGATCTGGCAAGACGCTCTCGGCCAGATCTACTTTCAGGAACGTCTGGGTGCCGCTCCGACACTGGTTGAATGCCTTTGCACCGGGCTGGCGGGGACGACTGTTTCGGGTACCGTACAGGCGGCAACCGGAATGCGACTGGTGACGGTGGCTCCGGTGGAGATCCCGCCAACGGGTCGCGTTCTGGTGTCGTTTCGCACGGTGGAGGAAGGCCCGATTGTCATTCCTGCCAACAGCGTCACCACGATCATCACAACGGTTCCTGGTTGGGACACCGTCGACAATCCTGCTGCTGGCGTAGAGGGGCGCTTAATTGAAAGCCCTCAAGAGTTCGAGGCGCGGCGAAAGGCAAGTGTGGCCAACAACTCACAAGGCCGAGCGGTGGCCATCAACGGCGCCGTGGCCGCTGTTACGGGCGTTATCGATTCAATTGTGATCGAGAACTACAAGGGCGCACCCATCACTGAGCATGGCGTGACCATCCCTGCGCACACGTTTTTTATTGCTGCAGCGGGTGGTGCTGGTGCTGACATCGCCAAGGCCATCTACCAGAAGAAAGACGGTGGCGCCGCCACGATGGGCAATACACCTATCACGCACGTCGACCCGGCCTATCCGCTGGCGACGTACACCTACAACTACGAAGTTCCCGCGAACCTCAATATCACGCTGACCGCGACAATCAAGGCCACCGATACCACGCCCAGCGATATCGCCGACAAGATCAAAAAGGCGGTGACGGACAACTTCTACGGGCGCGGTTCGGTCGACCGCGTGCGGATGGCCTCCACGCTATACGCCTCGCGCTTCTACACGCCGGTCATCAGTGCCGGCGTTGAGGATCTGGTATCGGTGACACTGAGCATCGGCGGTGGCCAGCTCAACAGTATCGAGGTCAATGCGAACCAGCTGCCCAATTTGGCCGACGTCCTGACGGTGTTCGCATGATCACCGCCGAAGAGACAATCCAGTCTCAATACTCATCGAGCCCGCGCCTAATCAAGCTGGTTCAGGGCATGGCCAAGCAGCTTGACCCGACGCAAGACATCGAACTGTTTTTCCGCAAGGTCTTCGATATCAGCCAGGCGCAGGGCTGGGGGCTGGACAACTGGGGGCGGATTCTCGGCCTCGGTCGGATCGTCGAAATCTCCGCCGTCAACAGCTTCGGTTTCGCCGGCAGTGGCCTGCAGCCGTTCAACCACGCCGCGTTCGATGCGGGCGGTCTCACGCGCAACTACCGTCTGGAGGATGAGGCGTACCGCAAGTTCCTGATGCTCAAGGCTGCTTCGAACATCAGCAACGCCACGATTCCCACCATCAATCGCTTCATGTCGCTGGTGTTCAAGGGGCGAGGGGATGTGTACGTCCTCGAAACCGGCCCGATGCAGATCCAGTACACCTTCCGATTTATTTTGCTGCCATGGGAACGGACGGTCATGAACCTTGACTGGATGATTCCGCGCCCTGGCTGCGTTTCCTACACGTGGGTTGAAGAACCCATCGCTCCATAGAGGTCTAGAACAATGGATCAGCCTGATCTGATTTTAAAACCCTTGGCAGAGGATTCTGTTAGCAAGGTGCTCCCGCCTGTAACTGCTGCCGAGGCAGGGCATGGGCGGATGTCGCAGGAAAGCGGCTTTCCGCCCGAGACGCAGCAGCCGCTAGAAACTGGCGGCAAGGCTCCGCAACGCGACGACATGAACGGTGCGCTCAATCTGTTATCGCAACATACGGTGTTCCAGCAGGCGGGTGGCCGGTACAAATTCAATCCGGCGCTGACTTATGACATCGGTCATCGAATCGTACTCAACGATGGCGTGACCGAAGTGATGTCGGTGGTTGATGACAATAACTCAGACCCAAACGTGGGGCTGGGATCGTCATGGCGTGCAATTGTTGTCGTGCCTCCGGCGACAGAATCGGTTGCCGGTGTAATTCGCATTGCAACTGATGCTGAGGTCGCCGCAGGTACCAGCGATGCCACGGCCATCACGCCGCTCAAACTTAAGAATAAATCTCAGTTGTCTCCGACTGATGCAACCGTAGGCAAGCTCATGCAAGTGGGCGCATTTGGAATAGGGGCTGCGTCGGCGCTTATCTCCAACACGGATCTAAATGACCTGGACACGACCGGTTTTTATTTCG
>NZ_JBIWAL010000041.1:0-52299 GCF_044760045.1 Pseudomonas sp. NPDC098747
CCCCTGCCAAGAACCAGCGCGCCGTGGAAGAGAAAGTCCGCGACGGCCTGGAAGCCGACCGCGCTCGCGTGCAGATCGGCCGTATCTCGCGCTTCGGTCTGCTGGAAATGTCCCGTCAGCGTCTGCGTCCATCGCTGGGCGAAAGCAGCGGCATCGTGTGCCCGCGTTGCAACGGCACCGGCATCATCCGTGACGTTGAATCGCTGTCGCTGGCGATCCTGCGTCTGATCGAAGAAGAAGCCCTGAAAGACCGCACCGCCGAAGTCCGCGCCCAAGTGCCGATCCCGGTTGCTGCGTTCCTGCTCAACGAAAAACGCAACTCGATCACCAAGATCGAACTGCGCACCCGCGCCCGCATCATCATCCTGCCGAACGATCACCTCGAAACGCCGCACTTCGAAGTTCAGCGTCTGCGTGATGACAGCCCGGAAGCCGCCACCGGCCAGTCGAGCTATGAAATTGCTGCCGCTGCTGCCGAAGTTGAAGAAGTTCAGCCAGCCGCCGCGACCCGCACTCTGGTTCGCCAGGAAGCCGCAGTGAAAACTGCTCCGGCCCGCGCCAATGCTCCGGTCCCGGCCGAAGTGGCTGCACCGGCACCCGTTGCTGCGCCAGTTGCCATGCCAGAGCCAAGCCTGTTCAAAGGTCTGGTGAAGTCGCTGGTCAGTCTGTTCGCTAGCAAAGAAGAGCCAGCTGCTCCGGTTGTGGTTGAAAAACCGGCCACCGAGCGTCCGGCCCGTAACGAAGAGCGTCGCAACGGTCGTCAGCAGAGCCGCAACCGTAACGGTCGCCGCGATGAAGAACGCAAGCCGCGCGAAGAACGCGCACCGCGTGAAGAACGCGCCCCACGCGAGCCGCGTGAAGAGCGTCAGCCACGTGAAGCCCGTGAAGTTCGCGAGCCTCGTGAAGCCCGCACCGAAGCGCCAGTCGCCCGCGAAGAGCGCGCACCACGCGCCCCGCGTGAAGAGCGTGCACCACGTGCTCCACGTGAAGATCGCAAGCCACGTGGCGAGCGTGAAGAACGTGTACGTGAACTGCGCGAGCCACTCGATGCCGTTCCAGCTGTAGCCGCCGCTGCTGCCGTCACCGCTGAAGAGCGTCCGGCCCGTCAGCCACGTGAAGAGCGCGCACCGCGTCCGCCGCGTGAAGAGCGTCAACCACGCGCCGAACAGGCCGTTGCTGCCGCCGCTGAGGAAGAAGAAGTCATCAGCAACGAAGAGCAACTGCCGGAAGACGGTTCGGAGAGCGCCGAAGGCGATCGCCCACGTCGCCGCTCCCGCGGTCAGCGTCGTCGCAGCAACCGTCGTGAGCGTCAGCGTGATGCCAATGGCAACGTGATCGAAGGTTCGGAAGAGTCTGAATCCGAGTCCGACGAAAACGCTGAAGGCCCAAGCACTGCCGATCTGGCCGCTGGCCTGGCCGTGACTGCCGCCGTTGCCAGCAGCGTGATCAGCGCTCCGGCTGAAGCACAAGCTCACGAGCAAGCCGAACGCGCCACCGCCGCTACCCTGGAAACTGCTCCAGTGGAAGCGCCGGTTGTTGAAGCCACCACTCCAGTGGAAGTGGCAGCAGCGCCGGAAGTTGAAGTGGCACCGGTTCGCGAAACCCAGGCTCAGTTTGAAGCGTTTGCTGAACCTGCCGTGGTCGCCGAGGCGCCAGTCGTTGTTGCAGAGCCGGTTGTTGAAACCGTCGCTGAAACCGTGACCGAAACCGTGCGTGAAGTTCGCGAAGAGCAGACTGCATTCAACTGGGTTGCCGAGCCAGCCGCCGCTCAAACACCAGCGCCTGCATACGAAGCGCCAGTGGTAGAAGAAGTGAAGGCTGCCGAGCCGACTCCAGCGCCAGTCGTCGAAGCTCCAATCGTCGAAGCTCCGGTGGTTGTCGAAGCACCAGCCCCAGTGGTTGAAACTGCTCCGGTCAGCGCCTTGGCAGCAAACGGCCGCGCACCAAACGATCCGCGTGAAGTGCGTCGTCGCAAGCGTGAAGAAGAGCGTCTGGCGAAGGAAGCCGAGCAGGCTGCATCTGCTGCTCCGGTTGTTGCCGAGCCAGTGGTTGCTGAAGTGGTAGAGGCAGCTCCTGCCCAGTCCACTGAAGAAACCGTGGTTGATTCGGTCATCGCTGAAGCTCCACGCTCCGTTCAGGACGCGGCACAGCAACACGAAGAGGCCCAGGAAGAAGAACACGAGCCTAAACCACTCGTCTGATTCCGTAAGCCACTAAAAAGCCCCGCCTGATTCGTCAGGCGGGGCTTTTTTATGTCTCGATTTCTGTGTTGGGTTGTAGATCCACTCCCCTCACCCCAGCCCTCTCCCGGAGGGAGAGGGGGCCGACCGCAGGATGCTCGCGACGTACGCCGACATGAAAATGCTGCTGTGAATCCATAATCAACCGGAGAGATCTTGGCGATTATGGATTCGGTGAAGCTCGTTCAGGTCTGCGGAGTTGGCAAATTTGACTCGATCAGTCCCCTCTCCCCCTGGGCGGTCCGACGTTTCGGGAGGGTTAGGGTGAGGGATATTAAGCGAACACCAAAGCTTCAGGCACATCGATATCCCACAACACCCCAGGATCATCCACCGCCACCTCAACCATCCTTCCCTGCTTGAACAACGGCTTGGCACCACGATCACCACTCAGCGCCAACAACCCCGAACCGAACGCGCGACCAAACCCCACAGGATGCCCAAACTCGCCATCCTGCACCGGCACACTCACCGCATCGTCCGCCATCGCTGCCACCACCCGCTCGATACTCGACGGCAAGATAAACGGCATATCCCCCAGCACGATCAGCCAGCCATCCACATTCGGGCATGCCGCCACGCCCGCGGCAATGCTGTCGCCCATGCCGGTCGACTCGATCGAGACCACCTCGCATCCATAAGCCTGCGCCATACGCATCGCCTGCGGCCGTGCTTCAGTCGTCACCAATACGCGCTTGTCGAGATTGGCAGGCAGGTTCACCAGCACGTGCTCGATCACAGAACGCACGGTGCCATCGCGACCGGTGCAATCGGCCAGCAATTTGTCCTTGTCCGCGCCTGCCACCTGGCGAAAGCGGCTGCCCTCGCCCGCCGCCAACACAATCACACCGATGGATCGACTCATGCGCCCTCCAGTGATTTCTTCTGTTTCAACTCGACGCCGTTCTTGATCGCAACAATCTCCGCGAGCAAGGACAAGGCAATTTCTGCCGGCGAGTGACTGCCGATATGCAAACCGATCGGCCCGTGCAAACGCTTGATCGCTGCTACTGACAAGCCTAGCTGAGCCAGATTTTCCCGGCGTTTCTGACTGTTGACCCGCGACCCCAGCGCACCAACATAAAAGGCCGGCGAATCGAGCGCGGTGAGCAACGCCATGTCGTCCAGTCGTGGATCGTGGGTCAGCGCGACAATCGCCGTGCGCTCGTCGGTCTGGATGCTCAGCACCGCATCGTCCGGCATACCCGGAACGAAACGGCCGTGATGTTCCTCCCAGCCATAGACAAACTCGGTGCGCGGATCGCAGATCAGCACCTCGAAATCCAGTAACCGCGCCATGTCCGCCACATAGCGCGACAACTGCCCGGCGCCGATCAACAGCAGACGCCAGCGCGGGCCGTAGATCGCGCGCAGGGTTTTGCCATCGAATTGCAGTGAGTCGGATTTGCTCGCGGGCGCCAGCACCACTTCACCCGTTTCAATGTTCAGCTCACGGGCAACGATCTCGTGGGCTTCACATCGCGCGAGCAGTTCGGCGACCCACGCCGGGTCGCCGACCTGCTCTTCTGTCAGGCGCAACGTGCCGCCACACGGCAAGCCGAACCGCGCCGCCTCTTCACGCGTGACGCCATAGGTGATCAGTTGCACCGGTGGCCCGTCGGTGGCGATCCGCCCGTCGTGCAGCCGGGCGATCAAGTCATCCTCGACACACCCGCCGGACACCGAACCAATCACCACGCCATCCTCACGCAAGGCGAGCATGGCGCCGGGCGAACGGGGCGCCGTGCCCCAGGTCTGCACCACGCTGAACAGCACCACGCGCTGACCGGCGCGGCGCCATTCGAGCACGCTGCGCAGGACATTCAGATCGACGCTGTCCATCAGGCCTCTGCCTTCTGCCAACCCTGCAACTGATAACGCACCGGCAGGTTGCGGATGCGTTTGCCGGTCGCGGCGAAGATCGCATTGCACAGCGCCGGCGCAATCGGCGGTACGCCCGGTTCACCGACACCGCCCAACGGCACGTCGCCCGGCGGCGTGACCAGATGCACCGCGACTTCCTTCGGCGCCAGCGACATGCGCGCGACTTCGTACATGTGGAAATTGTCCTGCTGGACCTTACCGTCCTTGAAGCTGATTTCACCCAGCACGGCGTTGCCCAAGCCCATCACACAAGCACCCTCGAACTGCGAGCGAATACGTTCAGGGTTGATCTGCGGCCCGCAATCCACGGCGATGTCAGCCTTGTGCACGATCAGCGTGCCATCGTCCTTGACCTCGACTTCAATCACCGCCGCCACATAGGTGACGAAGCTGTAATGCACCGCCAGCCCCAGGCCACGACCCTTTGGCAGTTGACGGCCCCAACCGGCAGCCTTCGCTGCAGTTTCGAGCACGGCGCGCATGCGACCGGTGTCGATCGGATAACGCTCTGGAGATTCGCCGTAATTCCACTCTTCGCTCAAGGTGCGCGGATCGATCTGCCGATCCGGGCCAAGCAGCTTGATCTGATATTTGAGTGGATCAACACCGACCTTGTGCGCCAGTTCATCGACGAAACTCTGAATCGCGAAACCATGGGGAATGTTCGACACCGAGCGATACC
Source organism: Pseudomonas sp. NPDC098747 (assembly GCF_044760045.1). Taxonomy (NCBI): domain Bacteria; kingdom Pseudomonadati; phylum Pseudomonadota; class Gammaproteobacteria; order Pseudomonadales; family Pseudomonadaceae; genus Pseudomonas; species Pseudomonas sp. NPDC098747. The sequence goes on from NZ_JBIWAL010000041.1 coordinate 4,807, forward strand.
AGCCGACCCGCGTGTGCACCATCGCTTCAGGGTTTTCCAGACGCACATTGGGAATCGCGTAGGCCATGTTGGTGAAGCCCATACCCAGTTCGAAAGCCGCTTCGTGGTTCATGCCCGGCGCAAATAGCGCGGTGATGCTCGGTGCCACGGTGCGATGCAACCAGCCGGACGGCATGCCGTCCTTGCCCACACCCGCCTTCAGGTACTCGGCGGACACGGTATGGAAATACGAGTTGTGCACGTCGTCCTCGCGCGTCCACTGCACCCGCACTGCCTTGCCAGGAAACTCCTTGGCGAGGATCGCCGCTTCAATGACGAAGTCCGGTTTCGACTTGCGCCCGAAACCACCACCCAGCAGCGTCACATTGACGGTGACGTTATCGAATGGCACCCCCAGGCGCTCAGCGATGCGTTCACGCGTAACCTGCGGCGCCTGACTCGGCGCCCATGCCTCGCAAACGCCTTTGTTGAAACGGGCGATGGCCACCATCGGCTCCATGGGTGCCTGCGCCAGATGCGGCAAATAGTAAGACGCTTCCAGGCTGCTGGCAGCGCTGCTCAGGGCCTTGTCGATATCGCCGGTGTTGCGCACCACTTTGCCGGGTTTGAGCGACGCCGCTTCCAGTTCCTTGCGATAAGCGATCGAGTCGTAACTGGCGTTCGGGCCGTCATCCCATTCGATCTTCAGCGCCTCGCGACCTTTGATGGCCGCCCAAGTGTTGCTGGCAACGACTGCCACACCGCCCAACGGTTGAAACTCCGAAGGCAGAGGACGGCCTTCGATTTGAATGACTTTTATCACGCCGGGCACTTTCAGCGCCGCGCTGTCATCCAGCGATTTGACCTTGCCCCCATACACTGCAGGACGTGCGATGGTCGCGTACAACATGCCGTCAAAGTGAACATCGGCGCCGTATACCGCGCGGCCTTTGACGATGTCGTCACCGTCGATCGCTTTGGTACCTTCCTTGCCGATATAGCGAAATTCCGATGGCTGCTTGAGGCGCAGGCTGTCGCGCGCCGGCACCGCCAACGCACTGGCCGCAGCGGCGAGTTCGCCGTACCCCAGTTCACGCCCGGACGGTTTGTGAATGACCTTGTGCAGTTGCGCATGACACTCGCCGACCGGCACTTTCCATTGCGCGGCCGCCGCTTGCTCAAGCATCGTGCGGGCTGCCGCGCCGCAACGGCGCATCGGCTCGTACCAGTGACGCATGCTGCGCGAACCGTCGGTGTCCTGATTGCCGAAACGCACCTCATCGCCCGGCGCCTGCTGCACTTTGACGTGCGCCCAATCAGCTTCCAGTTCGTCGGCGACGACCATGGTCAGACTGGTGCGCACGCCCTGACCCATCTCGGAACGGTTGCACACAACAGTCACTGTGCCGTCGGTGGCGATGCTGACATAGACCTTCGGATCGTCGATCCAGCCATTGGGCATGCCGTCGGCGCCGAACTGCTTCGGCTTGTCTTCGGCCAACGCATCCTGCCAACCCCAGCTCGCCGCCAGCACCAGTGCACCGGTGGCGGTGGCGCCTTTAAGGAAGCCGCGTCGACTGAGATTGCTCAGGGCGAAATCATTCGGTAGGCGACTCATGCCTTGGCCTCCTTCAGGTGGGTGGAAGCCTGGCGTATCGCAGTTTTGATTCGGTTGTAAGTGCCGCAACGGCAAATGTTGCCGACCATCGCTTCTTCGATCTGCTCATCGCTCGGGTTGGGATTGGTTTTGAGCAAAGCGGTGGCCGACATGATCTGCCCACCCTGACAAAAACCGCATTGCGCCACGGCGCTGTCGAGCCAGGCTTGCTGGACGACTTGGCCGACCGGGTCGGCGTGTAAATTGTCGATGGTGGTGACGTTCTGGCCGACGACAGAGCCGATCGGCGTGATGCAACTGCGCGCCGGCAAACCATCGATATGAATGGTGCAGGCGCCGCACAGGCCCATGCCGCAACCGAATTTGGTGCCGTTGTAACCGGCGACGTCACGAATTGCCCAGAGCAGCGGCATGTCTTCGGTGACATCGAGTGGATGGTCCTGGCCATTGAGTTTCAGGGTAATCATGGGCACGCCCGCATATTTTTGGAGGTTATGGGGTCGAGCAATCTGCCGCCGAAAAATCAGCGATGGGTTCGCGCAGATCGACTCAGGCTAATGGGCTCTCTTGTGCCGACAGGAAGGTCTGCACCGGGCCTTTGGTGGAGCAAATGATCGGTATCGTTAGCTCGCTAAGTTAACCCAGCATTAACAAAAAAGCCCTGCACTTTTTAATCAGTGCAGGGCTTTGGATGACGCTTAACAAGCGTAGCCTCAATAGCGGTTGGGCTCCATTTCCAGTTCGACATTGAAACGTTCGCTAATGTCTTTCTGGATACGCTGCGCCAGTTCGAGCAACTGCAGGCCGGTCGCCGCGCCGTAGTTGACCAGCACCAGCGCTTGCAACTTATGCACGCCGGCATCGGCCTCACGGAAACCCTTCCAGCCGGCACGCTCGATCAGCCAACCAGCGGCGAGTTTCATCTGCCCGTCCGGCTGCGCGTAGGCCACCAGATCCGGATGCTGCGCCTTGATCTGCGCCACCAGCGCTGCCGGCACCAGCGGATTCTTGAAGAAGCTGCCGGCATTGCCGAGCACTGCCGGGTCCGGTAGTTTTTCGCTGCGAATGCTGCAGATTGCGCGGCTGACGTCAGTGGGCGTCGGTTGCTCGATGCCCTGCTCGGTCAGGCGCTGACGCACCGGGCCATATTCCAGATGCAGATGCGCGACGCGGTCGAGCTTAAAGCGCACGCGCAGAATCAGCCAACGCCCCGGCTGCTGCTTGAACACGCTGTCGCGGTAGGCGAAATTGCATTCTTCCAGGCTGAAATCGCACAGCTCGCCGGTCTGGCGATCCAGCGCAGTGAGCCCGGCGAACACGTCCTTGATCTCGACACCGTAGGCGCCGATGTTCTGCATCGGCGCAGCGCCGACGGTGCCGGGGATCAGACTGAGATTTTCCAGCCCGGAAAAACCCTGCGCCAAGGTGTGCTGCACAAAAGGATGCCACGGCTCGCCCGCTTCGGCTTCGATCACCACGCGGCTGCCGTCATCACTGATCATGCGGATACCGCGCGTGGCCATGCGCAGCACCAGCGCCGTAATGTCAGCGGTCAGCAGCAAGTTGCTGCCGCCGCCGATCACCAGCAAAGGGACATCGTGAGACGCGGCATACGCCAGCGCTTCGCGGACATCGGCGTCGCTGTGGGCTTCGGCGAACAGCTGCGCGTGAACGTCTACGCCAAAACTGTTGAACGGTTTCAGGGAAACCCGGGGTTGCACCAGCAGACTCATAACCGGCCCTTCACTTCGATCAGCAGTTGGTCACAGGCTGCTTCGATCAGATCCAGCACCTGCTCGAAACCTTGATCGCCGTCGTAATACGGATCCGGCACTTCATCGACAACACCGGCATAACGACGCAGGAACAGATCCAGCTCAGCCTTGCCGGTGGACGGTTGCAGCGCCTTGAGGTTGCGCAGGTTGCTGTTGTCCATGGCCAGGATCAAATCGTAACTGGCGAAATCGGCACGGCTGACCTGCTGCGCGCGTTGCGCCGACAAATCATAACCGCGCACCTTGGCCGCGGCCTGGCTGCGCTTGTCTGGCGAGTTGCCAACGTGCCAGTCGCCGGTGCCGGCGGAGGCCACTTCGACCTGATCCGCCAGCCCCGCTTCACGCAGTTTGCGGCGCAACACGCCTTCGGCGGTGGGTGACCGGCAAATGTTGCCCAGGCACACAAACAAAACCCGCATCAGGCCTCCAGCAGGCGACGAACGCGCTCGAGGTCTTCGACGGTGTCGACACCGGTCGGCGGCGCGATCAGCGCGTCGGCGACATGAATCCGCACGCCGTGCCACAGGGCACGCAGTTGCTCCAGCGATTCAGTGTTTTCCAGCCAGCACGGGCCCCAACTGACGAAGTCCTGAAGGAACCCGGCGCGGTAGGCATAAATGCCGATGTGGCGACGATACGGCACGCCTTCCGGCAATTGCTCGCGGTTCTTGGCGAACGCATCGCGGGCCCACGGCAAGGTTGCGCGGCTGAAAGTCAGCGCCAGACCATTAAGGTCGCTGACGACCTTGACCACGTTCGGGTTGAACAGGGTTTCCACATCTTCGATCGGCTCGGCCAGCGTGGCCATGCGCGCTTCGGTGTGGGCCGCGAGGTTGGCGGCGACCTGATCGATCACGCTTGGCGGAATCAGCGGCTCGTCGCCTTGGACGTTGACCACGATCGCGTCGGGTTCAAGGCCCAGTTTCGCCGCGACTTCGGCCAGACGATCGGTGCCCGAGTTGTGATCTTCACGGGTCAGCACCACTTCGGCGCCAAAGCGCTTGCAGGCCTCGACGATGCGCGCATCGTCGGTTGCCACCACCACACGGGTGGCACTGCTTTTGCTCGCCTGTTCCCAGACATGCTGGATCATCGGCTTGCCGGCAATGTCCAGCAGCGGCTTACCCGGCAGCCGGGTCGAGGCATAGCGCGACGGGATGACAACGGTGAAGGCAGTGGTCATTTATCCAGACGCTCATCGGTGGTCAGGGTTCGGGCTTCGCTTTCGAGCATTACCGGGATGCCGTCACGGATCGGGTACGCCAGGCCGGCGCCCTTGCTGATCAGTTCGGTCTTGTCGGCGCTGAGCTTGAGCGGGCCTTTGCAGATAGGGCACGCGAGGATATCGAGCAATTTGGTGTCCATGAACATTCCCTGGATAAAAGAGTTAAGACAAAAGACGTTCCGGTAACAGGCGCATCAGCTGTGTGTCGAACCAGGCCACGAAGGCCGGCGACGGCACGGCATCGACCGCCAGATACCACCAGTCGGCAGCCGCGAAGGCACGGCACTTCACCGCGTCCTTTTCAGTCATCACCAACGGCAATGACGGTGTGAAATTCAAGGCCTGCACGCTGTATTCGGCGTGATCGGCAAACGCGTGCGGGACTGGCCGCCAGTCTAGCGCTTCGAGGGTATTGAAGAAACGTTGCGGATTGCCGATCCCGGCCACCGCATGCACAGCCTGACCGGCCGGAAAATGATCGAGCGGCTTGCGTTCGCCACTGCGCAGATTGACCAGCGCGATGGGTTGCAGGCGGAAAGCGAAACCGTCGTGGCGGTCCTCGGCGGCACCGTTGAACAGCACACCGTCAACGCTTTGCAGACGTTCGATAGGCTCGCGCAATGGCCCGGCTGGCAAACAGCGTTGGTTGCCTAGGCCACGGGCGGCGTCGATCAACACCAGCTCCAGATCCCGCGCCAGTCGGTAGTGCTGCATGCCGTCGTCGGAGAGGATCAGGTCCAGCGGTTCACTGGCGCACAAGGCTTTGACGGCGGCGCTGCGATTGGGGTCGATCATCAGCGGCACGCCGGTTCGTTGCACGATCAACAGCGGTTCGTCGCCAGCAATGTCGGCGCTTTGATCGGCCTCGACTCGCCAGGGCAACTGCGGCGGTTTGGCGCCGTAACCACGACTGACCACGCCGACGCGCAAACCGCGACGCCGGCAATGTTCGATCAACCAGAGAATCATCGGCGTCTTGCCGGTGCCGCCAACCGTGATGTTGCCAACCACGATCAATGGCACTGGCGGCTGATAGATTTCGCCTTCACCGTCGAGAAAACGTTGGCGCTTGTTGACCACGACGCGGCGATAGAGCATTTCCAGCGGTCGCAACAGCGTCAGAGCCGGGTGCCCCTGATACCACGCGGCGAGCAAGCGATCGGACAGGCTCATCAGGATTTAGGCGCCGCCTCGACCGTGGTCATGCGCAGATGGCTGAAACCGAGCTTGCCGGCCGCGTCCATGGCGGTGATCACTGATTGATGCTGAGCCTTGCCATCGGCGCTGATCGACAACGGCATGCTGGTATCGCCGTTGGATTCCTTCTGCATGGCTTCCATTAGCGTCGCCAGATCGTTTTTCGGCAGAATCTTGTTATTCACCGAAAACACGCCCTCGGCGCTGATGGCGACATCCAATTGCTTGAGTTGCTGATCTTCGGCCGGCGAGCCGCTGACGGCTTCCGGCAGATCCACGCGCAATTGGGTTTCGCGGGTAAATGTGGTGGTCACGACGAAAAACAGCAGGAGGATGAACACCACGTCGATCAACGACGCGAGGTTGATGTCTACGGTTTCCCGGGGCTTGCGACGGAATTTCACGCGCGGCCCTCAGCCAGGTCAACGTCACGGTCGCCCTGCACCACTTCAACCAGTTTGATCGCTTCCTGCTCCATGCCCACCACCAGCTCATCGATGCGGCGTTGCAGGAAACGGTGAAAGAACACGGCCGGAATACCGACCATCAGGCCCGCCGCCGTGGTAATCAGCGCTTTGGAGATGCCACCGGCCAGAACCGAGGCGTTGGTGCTCATGCCGGAACCGGTGAACGCGCTGAAAATGTCGATCATGCCCAGTACGGTGCCGAGCAAACCCAGCAACGGCGCCATAGCGGCGATGGTGCCGAGTGCGTTGATGTAGCGTTCGAGTTCGTGAATGACCCGGGCGGCGGCCTCTTCGATGCACTCTTTCATGATCTCGCGACCATGCTTGGAGTTGGCCAAGCCTGCGGCGAGGATTTCCCCCAGCGGCGAATTGGCGCGCAATTCCTTGAGTTTTTCTTTATTGAGCTGCTTGTCCTTGATCCAGACCCAGACCTGGCCCAGCAGATGCTCGGGGGTGACGCGACTGGCGCGCAGGGTCCACAGGCGCTCGGCGACAATCGCCATGGCCGCGATGGAACTCAGAATGATCGGCAGCATCATCCAGCCGCCGGATTTGACCAATTCCCACACAGTGACAGTCCCCTCGAAAAAGTGCGCCACTTTACCATACCGGTTCGCGATTAAGACCCGCCCCTCCGACGACCGTGATGTCGCCTTCACGCTTACCCCGCTCAATGCGAGAACAGCGGTGGTTCACGCCAGAAACGCGGGGGCTGGCGCATTGTCCACGGTGGTTTGAACGTGCCCAGTTGCAGATGAATGGCACCGTGCTCGGCGCTGTCGTAAATACGCAGACCCTGCTGGCGATAACGCGCAATGACCGTCGGATGCGGATGGCCGAACGAGTTGCCCTGGCCACGGGATATCAGCACGGCTTCGGGTTTCAACGCCTTGAGCAATGCCGTCGATGATGAACTGCGGCTGCCGTGGTGCGGGGCTTGCAGCCAATGCGTTGCTACGTTCAGCGGGCTGTCCAGCAAAACCCGCTCGGCGTGCGTGTCGATATCGCCGGTCAGCAGCAGGCGCTCGCCATTGGCCTCGATCTGCAACACGCAGGAGCGCTGATTGCTGTCGTGAGCGTCCGCCCATTGCCAGAGTTGAAAACTGACACCGTCCCACTGCCATTGCTGACCACTTTCACACGCCTGCGCGCTCAGTTCGGCTGGCAGCCCCGGCGGATCGCCGCTGATGACTCGTTTCACCTGCAAACGGCGCGCAACGGCCAAAGCACCGCCGGCATGATCGGCGTCGGCATGGCTGAGCAGCATCAGATCCAGTGTCTCGACATTCAGTTTGCGCAGAGCCGGCAGGACAACACGCTCGCCAAGATCGAAATCGCGAAACCGCGGCCCGGCATCGTAGAGCAGCGCGTGATGACGCGTACGGATCAGAATCGCCAGGCCCTGGCCGACATCGAGTTGCCAGACATCGGCCAGCCCTTCGGCCAGTCGCTCCCGTGGTGGCACGACCAGAATCAACAATAATGGCCAGCCCAGCGGACGCATCGGCACCCCGCGCGGCAACAGCAACAGCACGCCACCGAGACTGCCGATGGCCAACGCCCAAGCGGGAAGCGACGGCGCAATCCACGCGGGCCACTGCCCGGCGATCAGCGCCAAGCCCTGGAACAGCCAGTCGATCAAACCGCCCGCCAGCCACAACAAACCTTCGCCGACATACGGCACTGGCAACAACAGAGTCCCGAGCAATGCCGGCGGCAGCACCACCAGACTGACCCACGGCACCGCCAGCAAATTCGCCAACGGCCCACTCAAGCTGATCGGCAGATTCAGCGCCAACAACACTGGGCACAGGCCGATCGTGATCAACCACTGCGCCCGCGTCCAAGTCTGCCACCAGCGCCACGCCCCCAGACGACCACCAAAGGTGAAGATCAGCACCGCCACTGCCGCAAAGGACAACCAAAACCCAGGGCGCAGACTGGCTAGAGGATCCAGCAACAGCACGCCATTGAACGCCAGCAACAACGGCCACCAGGCGCCGAGATGACGAAAGCGCAGACGCCACAACAGCACCAACCCGACCATCACGCAGGCCCGTCGCACCGGAACATCGAATCCGGCGAGCAACCCGTAACCGAGTGCCGCGGCGAAGGCCAGGCCACAAGCCCAAGGCAGCCACGGCCAACGCAGCGGCCACAGTCCATAACGGGCCAACCCGGCGACCAGCAAATACATCACCGCTGCCAACATTCCAATGTGCTGGCCGGAAATCACCAGCAGATGCACAGTGCCGGTGTCCTGCAGAATCTGCCAATCCTCGCGACTGAGCCCCGTGCCGTCGCCCAGCACCAGCGCCGCCAGCGCCCCTCCCCGACCTTGCGCGTCGACCGCCAGCAAGCGCTGACGAATGCTGTCGCGCCACGCCCAGCGCGCCTCGCTCAGGCGCTGCCCCTCCTTGATCGTGCCCGTGGCGCCGATGCGTTGTGCGAGCAGCCAGGCTTCGTAATCGAAGGCGTCCGGATTGAGTAAACCACTCGGGCGTTTGAGCTTGACCGCCAGGCGCCAGCGTTCGCCGCTGTTGACCGGCGGCCCGGTGTACCAGGCCAGGCGCATCAGTGACGGCAGTCTGCCGTGGCGCGAATGGGCGTCCGCCAACTCGAAGCGCACCACGCCGTCGCTGTTTTGCGGCAAGCCGACCACCCGCCCTTCGAGCCAACGGGTTTCACCGTCCAGCTCGACTGGCAATCGATCCTGCACAGCCCATTGCGCGCTGACGCAGGCCCATGTGAAACCAAAAAGCAGAAAAGCCAATGGATAGCTGCGAAACGGCAGCAACATCAAACCCACGACCGGCAGCACCACCATCAACCAGACCGGCGGTAAGGCCGGCATAAATATCGGAGCGAGCAAACCGACTGCCAGCGCCATCATCCCTGTGCGCATAAGCCCGTCCTTGAGAGTCCCAAACTTAGGCATAGCGGATATTTGGCACGACCGTCGTCAACAATTGTCACAAAGTCTGAATGGGAGGTTCATGGAATCCAGACATACTTGCCGCCTTAACCGACCGAGATGCCTTATGCCCCGGCGCTTATTCAAACGTTACATGCCCGACCCGACGAGCATCAGGGAACACAAATCCTTACGCTTTCTCGGCAAGTTGCTGCATGACCCAAACCTCTGGCACCTCAATCGCCACTCGGTGGCCCGAGGGATGGCGGTTGGGCTGTTCGCCGCTTTTCTGCCGATTCCCGCTCAGATGCTGGTCGCCGCCGCACTGGCGGTCGTGGTACGAGGCAACATGCCGATTGCCGTCAGCCTGGTGTGGCTGACCAATCCGATCACCATGCCGGCGGTGTTTTTCTGCACCTATCAGACCGGCGCCTGGCTGATGGACGTGCCGACGCGGCACTTGCCGGATGAGCTGACCTGGGAATGGATCAGCGGTGAATTGTCGACGTTGTGGCAGCCGTTTTTGCTGGGCTCGGTAGTGGTCGGTCTGGTGCTTGGCGTCATCGCCTATTTCGGCGTGATGATGTATTGGCGCTGGTGGGTGTCCCGGCAATGGGCGCGGCGCAAGAAAAAACGCATGTCGTGAACGCAAAACGGCCTCCGCAATGGAGGCCGTTTTGTTTTGTGGTGTTTTTGATGCCGCCTTCGCGAGCAAGCTCGCTCCCACACTGGATCTCCGTCGCTCTGAAGATCTCTGTGGGAGCGAGCTTGCTCGCGAATTCACGCGGCGCGGTTTTGGATCAGGTACGCATCCCGCGCCCACTCACCAGCAACCGTGCACAACCGACATACAGCACCACCGTCGCCACCAGCATGAAGGTGATCGCGATGCCGATGCGGATATCCGACACCCCGAGAATGCCGTAACGGAACGCATTGACCATGTGCAGCACCGGGTTGGCCAGCGACACGGTCTGCCAGAACGGCGGCAGCAAGGTGATCGAATAGAACGCGCCGCCCAAATAGGTCAGCGGGGTCAGCACGAAAGTCGGGATGATCGAGATGTCATCGAAGTTGCGCGCAAACACGGCGTTGATGAAGCCCAGCAGCGAGAAAATCGTCGCCGTCAGCACCACCACAAGAATCGTCACGCCCAGATGATGCACCTGCAAATCGGTAAAGAACAGCGACAGGATGGTCACGATCACCCCGACCATCAAACCGCGCAGTACGCCACCGCAGGTGTAGCCGATCAGAATCGTGTGCGGCGAAACCGGCGAAACCATCAGTTCTTCAATCGAGCGCTGGAATTTGCTGCCGAAGAAGCTCGAGACCACGTTGCCGTAGGAGTTGGTGATCACCGACATCATGATCAGCCCCGGCACGATGTACTCCATGTAGGTGAAGCCGCCCATCTCGCCGATCTGCCGACCGATCAGGTTACCGAAGATCACGAAGTACAGAACCATGGTGATCGCTGGCGGCAGCAACGTCTGCGGCCAGATCCGCGTGAAGCGTTTGACCTCGCGGTAAACAATGGTCTGGAGGGCGACGAGGTTGGGACGTAACTCGGAACTCATACCGCCACCTTCGACAGATTTTTCTCCACCAGGGACACGAACAGTTCCTCGAGGCGATTGGTTTTGTTACGCAGGCTCAGCACTTCGATGTTTTGCAACGCCAATTGGCCGAACAGCGCGGTAATGCCCATCGACTTGTCGACCTGGACTTCCAGCGTGTGTGCATCCACCAGTCTCGATGGATAACCAACCAGTTGCGGTGCGGCAGCCAGATCACCCTTGAGGTCGAGCAAGAAGGTTTCCACGTGTAGCTGACCGAGCAGCTGACGCATGCTGGTGTTTTCGACAATGGTGCCGTGGTCGATGATGCCGATGTTGCGGCACAGTTGCTCAGCCTCTTCCAGATAGTGCGTGGTGAGGATGATGGTGATGCCTTTCTGATTCAGTTCGGTGAGGAACGTCCACATCGAACGGCGCAGCTCGATGTCGACCCCGGCAGTCGGTTCGTCGAGGATCAGCAGACGCGGCTCATGCACCAGCGCGCGGGCAATCATCAGACGCCGCTTCATGCCGCCGGACAGCGAACGCGACGGCACGTCGCGCTTGTCCCACAGACCGAGCTGAGTCAGGTACTGCTCGGCGCGCTCCTTGGCGATTTTCGCCGGAATGCCGTAGTAACCGGCCTGGGTCACGACAATGTCGAAAGTCTTTTCGAACTGGTTGAAATTGAATTCCTGCGGCACTACGCCGATCGAACGCTTGAGCTGTGCAGGATTCTTGTCCAGGTCATGGCCGAAGATATTCACCGTGCCGCTGGTCTTGTTCACCAGGGTCGAGAGAATGCCGATGGTCGTGGATTTGCCGGCACCGTTAGGGCCGAGCAAGGCGAAAAAGTCACCTTCGGCGACGTCCAGATCGATACCACTCAAGGCCTGGAACCCGTTGCCGTAGGTTTTGGTTAGCTGCCGGATGGACAGAGCGGAACTCATATCTGATTTACGCACCAAGAAGGGAAAAAGGAGACGGCGGCGATGGATCCAGCCGCGGCGCAAGAGCGCAATGGTGCTTGCCGCCGCCGCACAAGTACAGTCAAGCGTGTCGATAGTAGGTATTAAGTCAACGCGGTCATAACTGCTTTCTGATACGCCGGACGCTGCTTCAGGCGCTCGTACCAGGCTTGCAGATGAGGTTGCGCCGCGCGCTCGATGGGCATCTCGAACCAGGCATAAATGAAACTGCCGAGCGGGATATCGCCCATGCCGATTTCGTTGCCGGACAAGTAAGGTTGGCTGGCAAGGGCCTTATCGGCCATGGACAACAACTCGGTGCATTCCTTGATCGCGGCGTGAATGGCGGGCCAGTCCTGCTGGTCGGCCGGGGTGCGCAACACGCCCCAGAACACCGTGCGGAAGGGACCGGCAAAACTCGAAGTGGTCCAGTCCATCCACTTGTCGGCGACGGCGCGGGCTTGCGGATCGACGGAGTACCACGCGCTGTTCGGTGCGTGTTTTGCCAGCAGATAACGGACGATGGCGTTGGATTCCCACAGCACGAAACCGTCATCTTCGATCACTGGCACCCGGCCGTTCGGGTTCATCGCCCGATACTCGGGCGTGTCGACGACGCCGAATGCACCACCGGCATCAATCGCCTCGTAAGCCAGGCCCAATTCCTCGGCGGCCCACAGTGGCTTCCTGACATTCGATGAGTTTTTCCGTCCCCAGATCTTCAGCATGACCGCCTCTTTGCGCATGAGTGGGCAGGCAGCATACGCCGGATCAGAGATGGCTGACATCACTCTGCATGTCACCCAACTGTTGCGGCAAGTGATCACCGAACAGGTGCGGATAGCATTTTTCCAGGTGCTCAAAGAAGAAGGTTTCCGGCACATCGGTGAACTGGCCGTGATCGATCAGATACTCCATCAGTTGCGCGCCATCACGATTGAACGGGTGGAAAACGCTGTCGTTGATGCCATCGAATTCCAGCGGTGCAACGTTGAACAACTCACAGAGTTTTTGGTTGAACGCCGGGGTCGCCTTGACCCAGCGACCGTCGAGAAACATCTCCGTGTAGCCGTGCATGGCGAACACATCGCTTTTCAGCAGCTCAAGCAAGCGCGGGGTCGACAGGTGATTTCTGACATCGGCCAGACCGATACGCGCAGGAATCCCGCAATGACGTGCGCAAGCGGCCAGCAGCGTGGCTTTCGGTACGCAATAACTTTCCCCCGTCGCCAGCGCGTAGCTGCCGCGCAACGTCTGCGGATCGCGACTGAAGGTGTAGGGGTTGTAACGCACCGCTTCGCGCACGGCGTAATAAAGGCTGATCGCCTGAGCCAGCGGATCGCGGCTGGCACCACGATGTTGTTCGGCGAACTCCACCACCGACGGGTGGTCACTATCGATGAAGCGGCCGGAACTCAGATACTCGCGCATGACGACAGATCTCCTGGGTGAGCCCCGAGTCTAGCGACAGCTCAAGCACAGAGATAACGGCATTTCGGCCAAACTTGGACGCAAAGGCGCGGGATAAGCGAACGATTTCCTACACGCGTTGCCCACCGAACCTACGAAAACCATCCGGGGTTTCCCACGATTTTAATCACCTTGCTCTGACCACCCCGTTTTGCAGATGCCGTCTAAGCTCTGGTGGGTCGATTTGCCTTGGTTCACGGAGGACTGAATATGCTGTTGTTGTGGATACTGGTTTTGATCATTGGTGTGGCGTATCTCGCCCACCGGCGCATCGCCCCGCTGCCCGCGTTGGGCATCGTCGCCGTTTACCTGGTGGCCATGGGGATTTTCAGCCACGCGCCAGGCTTGCTGCTGCTGGTGCTCTGGGTCCTATTGGCGGTAGTCGCGGCACCTTTGCTGCTGCCCGACCTGCGCCGCAAACATTTCACTGCGCCGCTGTTCAGCTGGTTCCAGAAAACCCTGCCGCCGATGTCGCAGACCGAACGCGACGCGATCGATGCCGGCACCGTTTGGTGGGACGGCGAGCTGTTCAGTGGTCGGCCGGATTGGGACAAGCTGCTGGCCTATCCCAAGGTTCAATTGAGCGAAGAAGAACAGGCCTTCATTGATGGCCCGACCGAAGAACTCTGCGCAATGGTCACTGACTGGCAGATCGGTCAGTCGATGGACCTGCCGCCAGAAGCCTGGACGCACATCAAGGAACATGGCTTCTTTGCCCTGATCATTCCCAAGGAATTCGGTGGCAAAGGCTTCTCGGCGTATGCCCACTCGCAAGTGGCCATGAAACTCGCCACTCGCAGCGGCGACCTCGCCTCCACCGTGATGGTGCCCAACTCTCTCGGCCCGGCCGAATTGCTGCTGCATTACGGCACCGACGAACAACGCAATCACTACCTGCCACGACTGGCCCGTGGCGACGACATCCCGTGCTTCGCCCTCACCGGCCCGCTTGCCGGTTCCGACGCCGGCGCGATGCCCGACACTGGGATCATCTGCAAAGGCCAATGGGAAGGCGAGGAAGTCCTCGGTCTGCGCCTGGACTGGGAAAAGCGCTACATCACCCTCGGTCCGGTGGCCACCTTGCTCGGCCTAGCCTTCAAGGCTTATGACCCGGATCACCTGCTGGGCGAAAAGACCGATCTCGGCATCAGCCTGGCGCTGATCCCAACCGACACGGCTGGTGTAGAAATCGGTCGTCGTCACCTGCCACTGGGCGCCGCGTTCATGAACGGCCCGAACTCGGGCAAAGATGTGTTCATCCCGCTGGACTTCCTTATCGGCGGTCAGCAAATGCTCGGCAAAGGCTGGATGATGCTGATGAACTGCCTGTCGGTCGGCCGTTCTATTTCGCTGCCGGCAGTCGGCACCGGCGCAGCCAAATTCACCAGTCTGGTAACCGGTCAGTACGCGCAGATTCGCGAGCAGTTCAACGTGCCGCTGTCGGCATTCGAAGGTATTCAGGAAGCACTGGCGCGCATCGGCGGTAACGCGTGGATGATGGACGCCGCGCGAATGCTCACCGCCAACGCCGTGGATCTGGGCGAGAAACCTTCGGTGCTGTCGGCGATCCTCAAGTATCACCTCACCGAACGCGGTCGCGAATGCATCAGCCACGCCATGGACGTGCACGGCGGCAAGGCGATCATCATGGGCCCGAAAAACTACCTGGGACGCAGCTGGAACGGTGCACCGATCTTCATCACCGTGGAAGGCGCGAACATTCTCTCGCGCAACCTGATGATCTTCGGCCAGGGCGCGATTCGCTGCCATCCTTTCGTGCTCAAGGAAATGGCCCTGGCCGGTCGCGAGGACAAGGATCAGGCACTGAAAGAGTTCGATGGCCTGCTGCTCAAACACATCGGATTCGCCGTGAGCAACGCCGCCAGTACGCTGGTTCTGAACCTCGGCTTCGGTCATTTTGAAAAAGCACCGGGCGACAAGATCAGTCAGGGTTACTTCCGCGCACTCAATCGTCAGGCGGCGGCGTTCGCCATGCTCGCCGACTTCAGCATGATGCTGCTGGGCGGCGAACTGAAACGTCGTGAACGCCTGTCGGCACGCCTGGGTGATGTATTGAGCAATCTGTATCTGGCTTCCGCCGCGCTCAAGCGTTATCACGATCTGGATTCGCCGGCCTACATGGAGCCGTTGTTCAGATGGGCCATGGAAGAAAGCCTTGGCCAGTCGGAACGAGCGCTGGATGAGTTGCTGAGCAACTTCCCGAACAAGGTGTTTGGCTGTCTGTTGCGAGTCATCGTGTTCCCGTTCGGTCGTCGCCACAAAGGCCCATCGGACAAACTCGGTGCCGAAGTGGCAGGCGTTATTGGGCGGGCCAAAGGTGATCCGGCGCTGGAAGAACTGCTTGCCGGTTGCTATCGCCCGCAATCGGCAGACGATGCCGTCGGTGCCCTGCAACACGCCAGCGATCTGCTGAATGCCGCGCAGCCACTGCACAAAAAACTGCACACTTCGTTGAAAAGCGGCCAGGTCAAACCGGTGGCCGGCGAACACGCCATTGATGCGGCGCTGGAAGCGGGTGTGTTGCAACCGATTGAAGCGCAGACCCTGCGCGATGCCGAAGCAGCACGGCGCAAGGTGATCGATGTCGATGACTTCGACAAAGAAGAACTGGTGCTGGCAGAGGGCAAAGTGCGCTGATCGCCGCTACCGCCTAACCGTTACCCGTGAAAAAAGGGCGCAGGAGCTTTATACTCCTGCGCCCGTTTTGCTCTTGAGGACTTATCTCGTGTCCAACGTCGTTGCCGATCATCTTGTGTTACTCGACCATCTGCGCAGTATTCTGGTCGCCGTAGGTGAGGCCGAACAGGTTCCCGAAGAAAGCCATGCCTTGTTCCTGGAGCGCTTCGACGAATTGCTCGCTTCACTGCCGATCGATCCGATCGAAAGCCAATACCTGGGCCAGGACATCCTGACTCAAGTGATCAGCCGTTATCCGCAAATTGCCCACCTGATCCCGCGGGATCTGCTGTGGTACTTCGCCGGCGACTGCCTGCACTATCTGGCTGATGACGAGATTGACCTCTATCAGGCGCTGGAAGAGCGTCGCTTCGAGGCTGAACAGAACGATGAACCGTTCGACTGGAATCAGGAAAAGCAGCTGCTGGCGATGTCCGCTCAAGACAGCAAGCACTGATTTTTACCTGCTGAAGATCAAAAGATCGCAGCCTTCGGCAGCTCCACAGGAGAATACGTTCCCATGTAGGAGCTGCCGAACGCTGCGATCTTTTGTTTCTGCCTTACAACAACCCTTCGCTCTCGGGCAATTCATACGCCATCGCTGCGTTGGTCACGCCACCCGGTTTCCCCGGCTTGCTCAAGGTCGGCTCTTTCTCCAGACATTCCACCAGATAGTCGATAAACACCCGCAACTTCGGTGGCAGGTAGCGCGTTGGCGAATGCAGCAACCACAGCCCCCCGTGGTATGAAGCCAGGAACGCCCAGTCTGGCAGCACCTGCACCACCAACTTCTGCTCCAGCGCATAGCGCGCGGTGAAATACGGCAGGCTGCCAATACCGATGTGCTGCAACACCGCGCCCAAGCGTACACCGGTGTGATTGGCGGCATAGCGACCACGCACAGCCACCGTCACGGCTTTGGTGCCCTTCTTGAATTTCCAGCGCGCGTCGCTCGGGGTCTCACCGAGATAAATGCAGCTGTGATTGAGCAAATCGTGGGGATGCGTCGGCGTACCGTGCTCGGCCAGGTATTGCGGGGAAGCGCAGAGCAAATGATCGATGGTCAACAGTTGCCGTCCAACCAACCCGGCCGGTGGGCGATCAGTGATGCGGATCGCCAGATCGACATGATCGTCAATCAGATCGACCTGCCGGTCTTCCAGCATCAACTCGACATCAACCTTGGGATAACGCCGCAGAAACTCGGGCATGTGCGGATGAATCACGAAACGCCCCACCGCCTTCGGCACACTGACCCGCACCAGCCCCTCGGCTTCGTGGGTGAATTGGCCGCTGATCTCCATCACTGACTTGGCGGCGCTGACCATCTCCTGACAGCGCTTGAACACCTCTTCCCCGCCATCACTCAGACGCAGCTTGCGCGTGGTGCGCTGCAACAGCCGCGTAGCCAAAGCCTTTTCCAGTCGTGAAATGCTGCGACTGACCGCCGACGGAGAAGAGCCGAGTTGGCGCGAGGCTTCAGAAAAGCTGCCGGTCTCCACGACCTTAACGAAAATCGCCATTTCGCCGAGCAGTGGAAGTGGGAGATTGATGCTCACAGCGCACAAGTCCTTTGATGTTTGAACGGATTATCACGTTATTGCACGATTCATATAATAAAAATAGAAACTTTAATCAGGGCATGGAATATGACGCTTCGCCTCTTTTTCCATAGTGATGACCTCAAGGCTAATGTGGAAGTCCTCGACTGCACGCCCCAAGAGAACGAATTCGCAGTAGTGCTGCGCGCCACTTTGTTTCATCCGCAAGGTGGCGGCCAGCCTTGTGATACCGGCTGGATCGGCGAAAGCATGGTGCTGCGTGTGGTGCAGGAGCCGGATCGAATCATCCACTTCGTCGACCGCCCGGTACCACTCGGTATGACCTGTATCCGTGTCGACGAACAGCGCCGTTGCTTCAATACCCGCATGCATTCGGCCGGGCATTTGATCGGACATTTCGTTCAAGCACTGGGCTGGATGCCGATCAAGGCGCACCACTGGCCAGACGAAGGTCGAGTGCAATTCAAACCGGGCGAAGCCGCGCAGGAAGTCGACGCACAAACCGTTCAACTCGGTATCGATCAATGGGTCGAACACGATCTGCCACGCCTGACTTCATTGCGCGAGGGCATGCGAGAAATCGGTTTTGGTGAGCTGCCAGCCTACGGCTGCGGCGGCACCCACGTACGTAGCCTGAAGGATTTGGGCACAGTCACGATCGCGTCCCTTTCGCAGAAGAAGGGCACGTTGTCCGTCCACTACAGCGTGGACTGAGCATTTCGGACGCTGCTCCGGCAGCGTCCGGCGCGGGGGAACCGCACGCGCGGATTCCGTTGACTATCGATAGATGGACCTAAAGAAAATGATGCTAGACGTCGAGCGTCTCGATGAGACGTGCATAAAAAAACTGGCCAACGAAGAAGTCCTCGCCATCCGCGTCAAAGGCTTTTTGCCCGCGCCGCTGGCGATCCAGATTGGCGACAAGATTCTCGCTCCAGGCTTTGAGGGCTATATCAACGCACCAAGTATCGGCCGCATCGGCATGGCGTTTTATGAAGCGGAAAACCAGCCGGTGCTGATCGAGGATTACTTCGAACGGGCCACCAGCAACATCGCCGAACTGCGCGATCGCTGTGCGCCCTACTCCTCGCCGGTCGACACGCTGCGTTGCATGCTCGACGAATCCTGGCCGGCCGGCGCGCACCTGGAAAACCTCTACGGCCGCAAAATGTATGTCGGCCTGTCACGCGTGGTGAAACCCGGCGTGTGCTTTCTGGCCCACCACGACATTTTCGCCAAGGACGCGCCGGAAAGTTTTCAGGCCCGCAGCCTCGAGGCGCAATTTGCCTGCAACGTGTACCTGAACATGCCGACCGAGGGCGGCGCGTTGCAAATGTGGGATGAAGACATCACGCCGGATCAATTCGACGAAATGCGCGGTGACAGTTACGGCATTGATCCGGCACTGCTTGGCCCTCCGGCCCTCGAAGTGCGGCCCGAGCCCGGCGATTTCATCATGTTCAATTCGCGCTGCATGCACTCGGTAACGCCGGGCGTGGCCGATCCGCGCTTGAGCCTTTCCTTCTTTGTCGGCTATCGCGGCAATGCTTCACCCCTGACCTTCTGGAGCTGAGATGTTATCGAACTACCTGGGCGAGTTTCTGGCGCTGGCCACTATCCACTTTCTGGCCGTGGTCGCTCCCGGACCGGATTTCGCCGTCACCATTCGCCAGAGCGTACGTTTTGGCCGACTGGTGGGCATTTGCACGGCGCTGGGTATCGGCGCCGGCATTTCAGTACATGTGCTTTACACCTTGCTGGGCGTCGGCGCGCTGATGCACACCACCCCGTGGTTGCTGACAGTGGCCAAGGTGATTGGCGGTGCCTACATTTTGTATCTGGGTGTCAGCCTGCTGCGCAGCAAGCCAAAATCTACCCTTGAGGGTGACAAAACCCCGGACGAGCCAGTAGTCGAGCAAACCCTGTTCAAGGCCTTCAGCACCGGATTTCTGACCAATGCCACCAACCCCAAAGCCACGCTGTTCTTCCTGGCGATATTCACCACCATCATCAGCGCCAGTACACCGCTGAAAATTCAAGCGCTATACGGCGTGTGGATGTGTTTTGTGAATGCGTTGTGGTTTGTGGTGGTTGCGCTGTTTTTTTCGAGCAGCCAGGTGCGTTTGCTGTTCATGCGCATGGGGCACTGGTTCGAACGCACCATGGGGGTCGTGCTGATTCTGTTTGCCGGTCGACTGATGCTGTCCTGGTAATTCGCCCCGCAACGCAAAAGGCCCACCGACTTTCATCGGTGGGCCTTTTTTCGCCTGGGTAATACTTGGCGAAGAATCCATAGAACGCGCATACAAAAACGCCGCTCATCACTGAGCGGCGTTTTTGTGAAATTGGAGCGGGAAACGAGACTCGAACTCGCGACCCCGACCTTGGCAAGGTCGTGCTCTACCAACTGAGCTATTCCCGCAAATGGCGTCCCCTAGGGGACTCGAACCCCTGTTACCGCCGTGAAAGGGCGGTGTCCTAGGCCACTAGACGAAGGGGACACGCTACCCGGAACACATGGTGTGTGTTTCGGTGTCCAGACCCGCATCCGAAGACTTGGTTCTGGTTTCACTCAGCCCCGCCCGAAAGCAGTGCTGTTTAAAATTGGAGCGGGAAACGAGACTCGAACTCGCGACCCCGACCTTGGCAAGGTCGTGCTCTACCAACTGAGCTATTCCCGCATTGGCGTCCCCTAGGGGACTCGAACCCCTGTTACCGCCGTGAAAGGGCGGTGTCCTAGGCCACTAGACGAAGGGGACACACTACAACATTCACTCCCTACCGCGTTTCGCTGTGTGCTTTACGCTGTAAGTGGCGCGCATTCTATGGATGGATTGGGGGGTCGTCAACCCCCTGATATAAATTTATTTAAATCAATGACTTCGACCTGCTTTAAGGCACCGATCCAGCTTTTCCGTCGCCCGACGATTGACGCCTATATTCCGGCAGTCGCCAAGACGTTATAGTCCACCGCACAGTGATGGCAATCTGCACATCATGCGCCAGCATTCATATAAACAGTGTACGGCCGATACAGATTGAACAAGCCGCTCAACTCGTCGAGCGGCGCTAGGCGCATAAATGCCCAACCACTACACTCGCATGCGAACCCTATAAAGAGGTCTTACCGGTGACACCACTCATGATCACCCTGCTAGTAGTAGCCGGGATCGCAATTCTGATCGCCATTGGCTACATGAACCATGTGGTGGAAAACAACAAACTGGAAAAGGCCCGCACCAAAGTCGAACTCAACGACCGCCTGCGCCGTTGCGGTGAATTGACCGAGACCTTCCCCGGCCAGTTCATGACTCCGAAACTCAAGCTGCTGCTGACCCGTCTGGAACTCAACGTCTGCCAGCGCCTGCTGAACCTTGAGAAAACCAGCGCAACCACTAAATCCCGCATCACCGAACTGAACGCACTGGTAGCCCAAGGCGAATCGATCCCGGTCAACAACCCACCGGCGCCGATCCTGACCGAAGCCAAAGCCAAAGACGTCCGCTTCCTTCTAGAAGCCCTGCACGGCCAGATCACCCGCGCCGCCCATGACGGCTTCCTGCCACCGAACGAAGCCAAACACTGGGTACGCGAAGTCCGCCACATTCTGGTGCTACTGCACATCGAGTTCTTCAACAACCTCGGCCAACAGTCCCTGCAACAAAACCAACCCGGCCAAGCCCGCCTCGCCTTCGAA
The DNA here is from genome assembly GCF_044760045.1 of Pseudomonas sp. NPDC098747. Taxonomy (NCBI): domain Bacteria; kingdom Pseudomonadati; phylum Pseudomonadota; class Gammaproteobacteria; order Pseudomonadales; family Pseudomonadaceae; genus Pseudomonas; species Pseudomonas sp. NPDC098747. The sequence goes on from NZ_JBIWAL010000041.1 coordinate 25,935, forward strand.
CGCGGCGTGCAATACCTGCGCAAACAGCAAGACCCGCAGATTTACTCCGAACAACTGCAATACCTGGAAAAACTGCTGGCCCGTGCCAACGCCCAAGTCATGGACAAAATTGCGCCGGTGGAAGGCGAAGAGAACCAACTGACTGCCGGGCTCAAAGACGTTGAAGCCGACGCAGACTGGAAGAAAAAAGTCATCTACGACTGATCGCAGATGCTGAAAGAGAAGCCACCGAGAGGTGGCTTTTTTGTGGGCTGTGTTTGTGCAGGAAGATCAAAAGCCCCTCACCCTAACCCTCCCGAAACGTCGGACCGCCCAAAGGGAGAGGGGACCGACCGAGTTGCTTCAAAGAAATACGCCAACCTGAACCAACGCGCCGAACAAAAAATCAGAACCAATACTCACCCACGAGACCCACCCACCACCACAGAAAAGCAAACCCCGCCCTTCGCTTTTCACCACTCAACAGGATGAGCGTTAGCTCGGCTGCAGCTCTTGATCTTGATTCACCTGCCCCGTCGGCAGGCTGAGCGGAGGGATTCATCCGGGGGGCAGGCGCGAAGCGCCGTTCGACGAAGTCGAACACATCGAGAGGAGGTGCAGCGAAGCAAACCGGAGGCGATGCACCCGGATGGATCCCGGAGCGAAGGAACCCCGAGCCCCAGCGAGCGGGCCGAACGCCGGGGCAAAGCCTTTTGGGTTACCTTTTCGGCGTCTGGAAAAGGTGACCCGCCGTAAGGACGGAACCCTAAGCCGCCATCACAAAAAAACGGATATTCACCCAAAACAACCCAAAACCTGGTCGGCCCAGAGGCCGCCAAGTCAAAAGCGTCAAAGCCGAAAATGCCCAACCATCCCCCGCAACTCACTCCCCAACTGCGCCAGCTCAATACTCGAAGCCGCATTCCCACGCATCGCAATCGACGACTGATCCGCACTCGCGCGGATACTCGTCACACTGCGATTGATCTCCTCCGCCACCGAACTCTGCTCCTCCGCCGCCGCCGCAATCTGCTGATTCATCTGCTGAATCAGCGAAACCGCCGCCGCAATACTCCCCAACGCACTCTCAGTCTGCAACGCATCACTCACCGCCAACTTCACCAACTCGCCGCTGCTCTGAATCTGCTGCACCGACGAATGCGCCGCAGAGCGCAATGCACTGACCAGCCGCTCGATCTCTTCGGTGGATTGCTGCGTACGCCGCGCCAATGCGCGCACCTCATCGGCCACCACAGCAAAGCCCCTGCCCTGCTCCCCGGCTCGCGCCGCCTCGATCGCCGCATTCAACGCCAACAGATTGGTTTGCTCGGCGACGCTTTTGATCACACCCAGTACCGTGCCGATATTCTGGATTTCGGCACTGAGACTCTCGATGCTGGAGCTGGCCGAATTCGCCGAATCAGCCAACTGCTCGATTCGCGCCATGCTCTGGCGCACCACCTGTTGACCACTCTCGACCTTATCGTCCGCCGTCTGCGCCGCCAACGCCGCCTCTTCAGCGTTGCGCGCGACATCGTGGACGGTGGCGGTCATCTGGTTCATGGCCGTGGCCACCTGTTCGGTTTCTTCCTTCTGACTGCTGACCTCAAGATTGGTCTGCTCGGTCACTGCCGACAGCGACTGCGCGGAACTGGCCAATTGTTCAATGCCTGCCTGCAACCCACTGACAATCGTGCTCAACCCCGCGCCCATCTGCTGCATCGCCAACATCAGTTGGCCAATCTCGTCACGGCGGGTGACTTCCACGGTCGCACTTAAATCACCGGCAGCAATGCGCTGCGCGACATTGATCACACTGCGCAACGGCGCGACGATCAACCGGGTAATCAGCCACGCCGCAATCAACCCGACCAACAACGCCAGTGCCGAAGAACCCACGATCAACAGCGAGTTCTTTTTCAGCTCGGCCTGCATGGCGGCGTCTTCGGCAACGTAAGCCTGATCCACCCGCTCCATCACTTGTGCTGCGCGCTGATGCAATTGCTCGTAGACAGTCTTTTCCTGTGCGAGCAATCCGGTGTACTCGGCCAACTTATCGTTGAAACCGGCGATGTGCCCGGAGACTTCATTGAGCACCGTCAGATACCCGTCGTCCTTGACCATGGACTTCAGCGCTTCGGCCTGACTCTGGGCTTGCGCGGCCTGTTCGATATTGCCCTTGCCGGCACTGTCGGCATCGCCCTTGCGACTTTGGTCCAGACGAACCCGCGCCTCATTCATCGCTTGCAACATCAACCTCGACACCTGGCTGACCTGATTGGCCTGCTCGATGAACTGCCCACCGTCCTTGCCCTCGGTGTTCTTCAGGGTATATGCCCCGTCATCCGCCAGCCCGGCCTGTAATACGTCGAGGTTGTTGGCCACGCTTGAAACCGACCAACTGGCCATCTCCAGCGCCAGATCCTTGGCCTGGGTTAACGAGACGAACTCATCGAACGCCTTGCGATAGGCGCCCAGCGACTGCTCGACATCCGTCATTACCGGGACGTTGACCAGCGACTGCGCCTTAAGCTCGTTGGCCAGGGCAATCAAGCCATCCACGCCCTCGCGCAAGGCGTCGGCCGTTTTCGGATTACCGCGTAGGGCGTACTCCTGCTCAAGCAGCCGCACCTTGAGCAGGCCGCTATTGAGAGAGGACATCTGTTTCAGTCCATCGAAGCGGTGACTGATGGTTTGCAGGGACCAGACGCCAATCGCCGCCACCAGTGCGGTCAGCAGCAACACCAGCACAAACCCGATACCCAGTTTTTTCGCCATACCGAGGTTGGCAAAACGTCCTTGCACGGCCGAAATCATTGCGCGTAGTCCCCTGCCAAAGTCAGTTGACGAAGAGTCGCAATGGCCATGAACGAGCACAAGTCTCTGGCGTCGCAATAATGGCAAAAAGCTACGTCTGCGTCGTTTTCAGAACACTTGAGGTCGATCCGAACCGGTATTGCGAAAAAACTGTCGAGCCCGTGGATCGCAGGCGTAAGCCACGTTGATGCGATGCCAGTCGCCGCCCTCGCCACTGGGACTGAAGGCGTTCGGGGCGGACAGTAAAACACCGCAGCGCTGAGCCTGGGCGCGCACTCGCGCCTGATCCGCCACCCGCGCACGAGCCCAGATGAACAAGCCGCCAGTCGGCTTGCCAAACACTTCCCAATCAGCGTCTTCCAGTGCCTGCAACGCCGCGGCGCGATCGGCATTCAAACGCTGCCGCTGGCGCTGTACCAGTTTGCGGTAAGCACCGGTTGCCATCAGGTTGGCCAGCACCGCCTCGGAAAACCTTGAGGCTCCCAGACCACTGATCATCTTGACCTGAGCCAGCCGCGCAACAACCTCGCTGTCGGCGAGAACAAATCCGACCCGCAACGAGCTGCTGAGTGTCTTGGAAAAACTGCCCACATAAATCACCCGCCCTTCATCGTCCAGCGCGGCCAGACGTGTACCGTTACCCGTGTGCAGGTCGGCGTAGACATCGTCTTCGATCAAGCGCAAATCGTAGGTCTTGCTCAATTGCACGATGCGCTGGGCCACCGCCGGTGTCAGGCAACTGCCAGTGGGGTTGTGGTGATGGCTGTTGATGAACAATGCACTGGGCTGAAACTGCCGCAGCAGCGCCTCGAGCGCGACGGTATCCGGCCCGCTGGGTGTGCGGTGCACTTCGAGCATCCTTACGCCGTGCAGCCGCAACAGGTCGAACAGCGGCGCATAACCGGGTGTTTCGACCACCACACAGTCGCCGGCCTTGAACAAGGTTCTAACGATCAGATCCAGCGCGTGACTGGCGCCACAGGTGCTCAGCAACTGCGTGCCGCGAGCCTCGATACCGAAGAGTCTGAGGCGTTTGGCGATCTGCTCGCGCAATGCAGCAAGGCCCAGCGGCGTGCTGTAGTTGAACAGGCTGGCCATGTCGGTACGCGCCACCTCTCGCAGCGCATAGCTAAGGTCGTCAGGTTCGCGCCAGCTCTGCGGCAAACCACCGCCGCCAAGCTTCAGACCACTCGCCGCCCCACACACCGCATCACACCAGGCAAGCCGGCCCTCGAAGGGCAGCGGCTCATCCTCTGCGCTCGCCATCGACGGCGACGCTGCCACGATAAACCCCGCTCCCTGACGCGTGGTCAGAACGCCCTGCGAAACCAACCGCTCGCACGCCTCGACGACACACGACTGGCTGAGCAGATTACCCCGGGCGATTTGCCGAATCGAGGGCAAACGGGTGGCTGGCGGTACCCCACTTTGCAGGATCCACTCAGTCAGCCCGTCAACAATCTGCTGTACGACGGGCACCATTGCCTGTCGGTCAATTCTCAATTCCATGAGCAAGCAAACTCCTGTCCGTTTTGCTGGCGGCAGTTAATCACAGCCACACCGCACAGGCTGTGCGACAACGCCGTCAAAAGCGACTGTTCTAATCATTTGATACACATTGTTTAGTGGTTTAAGTGAACTCAACGCAGGGGCATAAAAAAACCCGCACGAATGCGGGTTTTTTCAGCGATGTGCTTCAGAACGCGGTAACGCCACCATCCACCGCCAACGAATGACCGGTGGTGAACGCCGCACCGTCGCTGCACAGGTACAACACCGCACTGGCGATTTCCTCGACCTTGCCGATGCGCCCCACCGGATGCATGGCGTTGGCGAACTCGCCTTTCTTCGGATCGGCCTCGTAGGCACGGCGGAACATGTCGGTGTCGATCACCGCCGGACACACAGCGTTTACGCGGATTTTCTTCTTCGCGTACTCGATGGCGGCCGACTTGGTCAGACCGATCACCGCGTGTTTCGACGCCGCATAAATGCTCATCTTCGGCGCCGCCCCAAGACCTGCCACCGAGGCGGTGTTGACGATCGCCCCGCCACCCTGGGCCTGCAACAGCGGCAACTGATATTTCATGCACAGCCAGACGCCTTTGACGTTGACGCCCATGATCGCGTCGAACTCATCCATCGAGCCGTCGGCCAGTTTGCCCTTCTCGATTTCGATCCCGGCATTGTTGAAGGCATAGTCGAGACGGCCGTAGGTGTTGATGACCTCGTCCATCAGATTTTTCACTTCGCTTTCGACGGTAACGTTGCAACGCACGAAGGTCGCTTCGCCGCCGGCTGTACGAATCAGCGCGACAGTGCCTTCCCCTCCGGCCGCATCCAGATCGGCCACCACCACTTTCAGACCTTCGGCGGCGAATGCCTGGGCCGTTGCGCGACCGATGCCGTTGGCGGCTCCGGTGACTACGGCAACCTGACCGGAAAACGTCATGCTCATTGTTATGTCCTCGAACGGATAGATGCAGGGGGCTGTTTAGACATGCAGCGCAAATTGCAGCATAGCGACAAGGCTTTACCGGACGTCAGCACTATCAGAAGGCTGTTTATGCGCCCATGCGTCGCAGTGATAAATCTATGCCTATGACTATCACTGCATTGGATCGGATTGCATTCGCCGTATCAGCCAACCTTGCGGCATCTCCCGTGAAGGTCTATCAACAAGGCTTCATTCAACTTGAGTGCCTGTCATGACTTCCCAGACCAATCGCCAGTTCCTGCTCGCCAAACGCCCGGTGGGTGCCGCCAACCGCGAGACCTTCACCTATCAGGAAGTACCGGTCGGGGAACCTGCGGCGGGCCAGATTCTGGTCAAGAACGAATACCTGTCCCTCGACCCGGCCATGCGCGGCTGGATGAACGAAGGCAAGTCCTATATCCCGCCGGTCGGTCTCGGCGAAGTCATGCGCGCCTTGGGCGTAGGCAAAGTCGTCGCATCGAACAATCCAGGGTTTGCAGTCGGGGACTACGTCAACGGCGCCATTGGCGTGCAGGATTATTTCCTCGGCGAGCCCAGAGGTTTCTACAAAGTCGATCCAAAACTGGCGCCGCTGCCGGTTTATTTGTCTGCGCTGGGCATGACCGGCATGACGGCCTACTTCGCGTTGCTCGATGTCGGCGCGCCGAAGGCCGGCGACACCGTGGTGCTTTCCGGCGCAGCGGGTGCAGTGGGCAGCATTGCCGGACAGATCGCCAAGATCAAAGGCTGCCGCGTGGTCGGCATTGCCGGCGGTGCCGACAAGTGCAAATTCCTTATTGATGAATTGGGTTTTGATGGCGCCATCGACTACAAGAGCGAAGACGTGGTTGCAGGGCTTAAACGTGAATGCCCAAAAGGCGTGGACGTATATTTCGACAACGTCGGCGGTGACATCCTCGATGCGGTGCTGAGCCGTCTGAACCTTAAGGCACGCGTGGTGATTTGCGGTGCCATCAGCCAATACAACAACAAGGAAGCGGTCAAAGGCCCAGCCAATTATCTTTCGCTGCTGGTCAACCGTGCGCGGATGGAAGGTTTTGTAGTGATGGACTATGCGGCGCAGTACGCGAGCGCGGCGCAGGAAATGGCCGGCTGGATGGCCAAGGGCGAACTCAAGAGCAAGGAAGATATTGTCGAAGGCCTCGAAACCTTCCCGGAGACGCTGATGAAATTGTTCAGCGGGGAGAATTTCGGCAAGTTGGTGTTGAAGGTTTAACCGAAAACCTGGCAACACCACAAAACAAATGTGGGAGCTAGCAGGCTAGCTGCCACATTTGGAACTGCGTTGGCTTGTTAGGCGATTTCGGCGACGACGGAGGCCAACGCCTGCGCCGGGTCAGCCGCCTGGCTGATCGGACGACCAATCACCAGGTAATCGGAGCCTGCATCCAGCGCCTGACGCGGGGTCAGAATACGTCGTTGATCGTCCTGCGCGCTACCCGCCGGGCGAATTCCCGGGGTCACCAGTTGCAGCGACGGATGTGCCGTTTTCAGGGCCTGAGCTTCCAGTGCCGAGCACACCAGACCATCCATCCCGGCTTTCTCGGCCAGTGCTGCCAGACGCAGAACCTGCTCTTGCGGCTCGATATCCAGACCAATACCCGCCAGGTCTTCGCGTTCCATGCTGGTCAGCACGGTTACGCCGATCAGCAACGGTTGCGGGCCGCTACGCTTGTCCAGCACTTCACGGCAGGCCGCCATCATGCGCATACCGCCGGAGCAATGAACGTTGACCATCCAGACGCCCATCTCGGCAGCCGCTTTCACGGCCATCGCAGTGGTGTTGGGAATATCGTGGAATTTCAGATCAAGGAATACTTCAAAACCCTTGTCACGCAGGGTGCCGACAATTTCAGCAGCGCAACTGGTGAACAGTTCCTTGCCCACTTTGACCCGGCACAGTTTCGGGTCTAACTGGTCGGCCAGCTTCAGTGCGGCGTCACGGGTAGGGAAATCCAGGGCGACGATGATAGGAGTCTGGCAGACGGACATTTGAAGGGCTCTCAGGCAGGTCGAAATCGGCGCGCATTGTAGCGGAACCGGCGGCGGCGCGGCACCCGATGATCGGTAAATCGTCGTGCCAACCGAGATCAGCATAGCGCTCGCTGCTATTGTGTCGACTCCGATACACAACCGACATGCCGCCAACACGCGCCCGCGCTAGCCTCGCCAGCCGCAATACGTCCTTACATCAGCACTTCCCGCCTCACCGCCGGACGCCTATGCTGAAACCACCACCTCGCAGCCCATCTTTGTGGTTGGCGGCCTACTGGCAGATGAACAGCCCCATGCACAACACCCAAAGCACCGTGACGGATGAGCAAAAAGACGACAAGCGCTGGAGCATTCGTGCACTGATCGTCGACGACGACGTGCCGATCCGCGAATTGATGATCGACTACCTCGCGCGTTTCAACATCCACGCCAGCGGCGTCACCGATGGCACAGCGATGCGTCAGGCCATGCAAGCCGAGCATTTCGACGTGGTGGTGCTGGACCTGATGCTGCCCGGCGAAGACGGCTTGTCGCTGTGCCGCTGGCTGCGCGCCGAATCAGACATCCCGATCCTGATGCTCACCGCGCGTTGCGAACCCACCGACCGCATCATCGGCCTGGAACTCGGCGCCGACGACTACATGGCCAAACCGTTCGAACCGCGTGAACTAGTCGCGCGCATCCAGACCATTCTGCGCCGCGTACGCGATGATCGCACTGAGCAGCGCGCAAACATTCGCTTCGACAACTGGCGCCTGAACAGTGTCCTGCGCCAACTGGTCGCCGACAACGGCCTGGTAGTGCCGCTGTCCAACGCCGAATTCCGCCTGCTGTGGGTGTTTATCGAACGCCCGCGCCGGGTGCTCAGCCGCGAACAATTGCTCGACGCTGCGCGCGGTCGCTCGATCGAAGCGTTCGACCGCAGCATCGATTTGCTGGTCTCGCGCCTGCGCCAGAAACTCGGCGACGATCCGAAAGCCCCGCAGTTGATCAAAACCGTGCGCGGTGAAGGTTACCTGTTCGACGCCAGGGACATCGGCTGATGCGGGCGCGCTTCGACACGCTATTCGGCCGTCTGTTTGGCGTGCTGTTCGTGGCGATCGTCCTGGCGCACTTGCTCGCTTTTACCTGGTTTCGCCTGTACGGCCCGCCACCGCCTCCACCGCCACCGGAATTTTCCCAAGGCAGCGAAGGCCAACAGCCGCCACACGATCCCCGCTACCCGCCCCGCCCACCGCGCCCTTGGTTCGGTGGCCCGGTGGTGCCGCTGACCTTTCAGTTCATCACCTTGATGATCGCCGCCTGGTACGGTGCCAAGTTACTCAGTCGGCCGATCCAGCGCCTTAGCGACGCGGCCGAACGTCTCAGCGAAGACCTCGACAGCCCACCACTCGACGAGTCAGGCCCACGCGAGGCTAGGCAAGCGGCGCACACTTTCAATCTGATGCAGCGGCGAATTCGCGAACAAGTCCAGCAGCGCGCACGCATGCTCGGCGCGGTGTCCCATGACCTGCGCACACCCTTGTCACGGCTGAAACTGCGCCTGGAAAACATCAGCGACGACAAGCTGCAAAGCCAGATGCGTCAGGATTTGAACGACATGATCGCCATGCTCGACGCCACCCTCACCTACCTGCATGAGCAACGCACCAGCGAAGCCCTACAGCTGATGGACGTGCAGGCGCTGGTCGAATCATTGTGCGAAAACGCTCAGGATCAAGGCGCAGACGTACAGGCCAGCGGTCATTGCGCACCGATGCAGGTGCAACCGATGGCGCTGCGTTCCTGCCTCAACAACCTGATGGACAACGCCCTGCGTTACGCCGGGCAGGCGCGAATCGAATTGCAGGATCAGCGCGAGCAACTGTTGATCCGCGTGATCGATAATGGGCCGGGGATTGCCGAGGACCAACGTGAAGCGGTGTTTGAACCATTCTTTCGCCTGGAAGGTTCGCGTAATCGCAATTCCGGTGGTGTCGGGCTAGGCATGACCATCGCTAGGGAAGCCGCGCAACGCCTGGGCGGACAATTGAGCCTGGAAGAAACGCCGGGGGGTGGCCTCACCGCCATCATTCGCCTGCCACGGCCCTGAAAAGCCCACAATTCCCTGTACAGAAAAGCAAAGCACCGACCCGCCGTGCTCTTCCACCACTCAACACAATGAGCGTTAGCTCGAGTGCAGCTCTTGATCTCAAGAGCCCGTCGGCAGGCTGAGTGGAGGGATTGATCCGGGGGTGGGAGCGCAGCGACCGTTCGACGGAGTCGAACACATCGAGAGGAGGTGCAGCGAAGCAAACCGCAGGCGATGCGCCCGGATCAGTCCCGGAGCGAAGGAACCCCGAGCCCCAGCGAGCGGGCCGAACGTCAGGGTAAAGCCTTTTTGGTTACTTTTTCGGCGTCTGGAAAAAGTGACCCGCCGTAAGGGCGGAACCCTAATCAACCATCACCACAAAAAAAGGATATACACACCTCAAAGCGCCCCTAAACCCGAGCCTGACTCTTACTCCAATCCGTCAACAAACTATAAGCCACCGCCAACAGCGTAGGCCCGATAAACAACCCGATAAACCCAAACGCAATCAACCCGCCAAACACCCCAAGCAACACAATCACCAACGGCAGATTCCCACCGCGACTGATCAGATAAGGCTTCAACACGTTATCCACGCCACTGATGATCAACGCCCCCCAAATCCCCAAAAACACCGCCATCCCATACTCGCCCTTCCACGCCAGCCAAGCCGTGGCCGGCACCCACACCAGCGGTGGCCCCATCGGAATCAGACTCAGCAGAAACGTCACGATCCCCAACACCAACGCCCCCGGTACCCCGGCAATCAAAAACCCGATCAACGCCAGAACCGCCTGGGCCGCTGCCGTACCGATCACCCCGTTGACCACCCGCTGCACCGTCCCGGCAACCAGTTCGATATAGTACCCGGCGCGATCACCGATCAAGCGCTCCAGCAAACTGTGTACGAACGCCGCCAGACGCGGCCCGTCACGGTAGAAAAAGAACACAAAGACAATGCTCAGCGTCAGCTCGAGAATCCCGCCGCCGATCTGCGCACTGCGCGCCAGCAACCAGTTACCGACCTGCCCCAGATAAGGCTTGATCGACACCATCAGCGCCGCGCCCTGCTGATCGATGCTGTCCCAAATGCCGACCAGCCGTTCGCCCACAAGCGGCACACTGCCCAGCCAGGTCGGCGCCTCCGGCAAGCCATCGACCTGCACATCCTTGATGAACCCCGTGGCATCACGCACATGATCGGCCAGGTTGAAGCCCAGCCAGACCAGCGGCGCCGCCACTAGCAACATCCAGCCCAATGTCAGGATCGCCGCCGCGAGTGATTCGCGGCCATTGAGCAGCCGGGTCAAAAGACGCATCAGCGGCCAACTGGCAAACGCCAGTACTGCGCCCCAGAACAGCGCCGACCAGAACGGCGCCATCACCCACAGGCTGGCGCCAAACAACACCAGCAGCAGGATCTGCACCAGCAGTCGATCGTTATTGAGCATGTAAGGTCTCGAAAAGTCAGTCAGGCAAAGAGTAGGCGAACACGCTAAGCGTGCCCGCCTGATACAGCTTATCGCAACAGATCAATGCGCAAACCAACGCCATCGACATTGCCGGTTTCCATCCGCGCCGCGCGCACGCCCTGATTGATCAACGCCTGGCGCCAGGCCTCGGCTTTCGGCCCGGACACTGTCACTCGCTGCGTGGTATCGAGATTCAAGCCACGGGAAATCAGGCGCAGCCAGGTGTCATCCGGTTCATTCACGAGCTTGGGGAAGTCCAGCTCGCCCGTGCTCTTGAGCTGGCGCAACAGGGTCGCCGAGGTCGGCAACAGCTCGCCCAGCGGCGCAGCCGCTTCGAACTGTTCAACGTGTAGATAGGCTTTTCGATTGCCCCGCGTGATGCTGTAGAGCGCCACCAGCGTGTTGTCGTGCGGCGCCGCCAACCTCAGCAACAAGTACGCTTGTTGCTCGTCGGAACCGTACAGTTTGGCATTGCCGAACACCTCATTGGCCCACAGGCTGCTTTCGCCGCAGTCGCGGGCCTGGCACCAGAACAGCAACTCGGCGTCCTGCTTTTGCAGGGCCTCGCGGGCAGCGGTGAAGGCTTCGGTGGCGGCGTGTTCGGGTGGCAACTCATAGGTGACCGAGGTGGTCTGGCCACGGGCAGTGACCTGGCCGTCAAAGCGCAACTGGCCGCTGATCTTGCGGATCGAGCCCAACGGGTAAATCCGTTCCTGCTCTGCCGCAGGGCGATAGTCGACGATTTGCGCGTCGGCCAGGCGCGGCACGATCTGCAAATCCTGACTGCCCGGCACATCGGCGGCGAACGAAATGGAACTGAAACAGCACAGCGCCAACAGACTGAGTGACCGCATAGTCAGGCTCATCGGATCGGCATGGCTTGGCGGGTCGGGGTCGTAGCGGTATAGAAATCCATCGTGGTTGTCTCCCATTTCAACCCGCCCAGCCTCGACAGTTGCCCGGTGCAAGTCAAGGAATGGCGAAGAACCGATTGAAACAGTCTGCGACAAGATCCGCACCGGCCTCGTCGTTCAGGTGCAAATGGTGCCCGCCGGTCAGCTGTTCCCGGCTAAAGGGTAGACGTTCCAGCAGCTCCGGATGTTTGGCCAGCATGCCGTCCGCCGCGACCACCAATTGCGCTGGGCAACCGATGCGCTGGACGAAGGCCATGGCCTGCTCCTGAGTCAGGCGCAGCGGCGATGGCAGGGTCAGGCGATTGTCGGTGCGCCAGGTGTAACCGCCGGGCACCGGCATCAAGCCGCGCTGCGCCAGCAACTCGGCGGCCTCACGACTGACCGCGACCAGGCCTTTCATCCGCGCCTCGATGGCACGGTCGAGGGTGTTGTAGACCGGTTTGCGCTTCTCGCGCAGATCCAGTTGCGCTTGCAGGGCCATGCCCATGCGCTCGGCAGCGTTTTCGCCTTTGTCTGTAGGAGGAATCACGCCATCGATCAACGCCAGATGAGTGATCCGATCCGGCAACGATCCCGCCAACACCATGGATACAATCGCGCCCATCGAATGCCCGAGCAGGCCGAAGCGCTTCCAGCCCAGTTGCTCGGCGACTTGCAGTACGTCATGGGCGTAGTCCCACAGCGCATACCCGGCGCCGTTCGGCCGATGCCCGGAATGGCCATGACCGGCCATGTCCAACGCGATAATGCGCAAGCCTTTGAGCTTCGGCGCGAGACGGGCAAAGCTGTTGGCGTTGTCGAGCCAGCCATGCAGTGCGATGACTGGCAAACCGTCTTCAGGGCCGAACAAATGCGCCGCCAGTTCGATATGCGGCAGGCTCAGGCGCACTTCTTCGAAGGTCGGGCTCATGCGCAATCCTTGTCCTGGCGGTTTTCCCAACGATTAAACAGATTTTTCAGCAATCGCGCCGTGTCCTGCGGACGCTCAAGGGGAAACATGTGCCCCCCGGGCATGCTCAGGGCTTCACCTTGGGCGAGGCGCGAAACGAAGCGAGTGTGATGGCGCATGACAACACGGCTCGTGTGTCCACGCACCACCGCGAGCGGCACTTGCAACTGGCGGGTGCGACCGGGACTGGTGTGCGGCACGCCGCGATAAATGCTGATTTCGGTGGCCGGGTCGAAGCGCAGGCGCAGCTTGTCGCCCACCTTGTGCAAGCCATGTTGCAGGTAGGCATCGAAGCATTCCGGGTCGAACCCGCGAAACAGGCTCTTGCCGGCAAAATAGCTGCGCGCGCTGGCGAGGTCGGTAAATTCTTCACGTCGGCCAAGGGTGCGGCCAGCCGGGGTCAGTCGGTCGATGAAACCGAAGCGCTTGGCCGCGCGGATCACCCATTGGTCGGTGGGGGTCAGCACCGGCGAATCGAGCATCACCACCCCGCGATACAACTCAGGGCAACGCAACGCCGCATGCAGGTGCAGCACGCCGCCAAAGGAGTGGCCGACGCCCCACACGGGCTGGTCTTGCTGCTGCAAATGGTGGATCAATTCGTCGACAAGGTTGTACCAGTTGTCATCCGCCGGGAAACGCGGGTCATGGGCGTGCTGTTCCAGATGCGCGACCCGATACTCGGGCGCCAGCGCCGCGAACAGCTTGCCGTAGGTGCCCGAGGGGAACCCGTTGGCGTGGGCGAAAAAGATCGGTTGCGACATGCAGGCATATCCATGAGCGGGAAACGTGGCGTTGATTGTCCGTAAGACCGGGTGCTACAGCAATGACCGTAACTGCCAGGAATGATGACAGCGTCGTTTCACCGATGGAAACATTCCGCAAATATCATCGAAAAACACTCCTTACCTGTTAGTTCTGACAGTTGACGAGCGTCCGGTAAAGGCCGACTAATGCTGACAGTTCGCAACGTTCTCGGGGGCGCCACCATGCATGCTAAAACGCCAACAGTTTCTGTGTGGGATCCTCGCGGACTGGACATCGCCTCGGTGTCCTACTGCCGCGAAGTCCCCGGCGCCGAGGCGCAACCGCGGATTTACCGACAAACCTATGATGCCGCAGGTCGCCCGACGGTCAGCCTTGATCCCCGCCTGCACGAACTGTTGAAGACTGAACCAGACGCCCGACCCAACCTGCAAACCATCCACGGACTGACGGGTGTGGCTCTGCGCAGCGACAGCGTGGATGCGGGCAGTCGTCTGGTATTGCCAGGGCTAGCCAAAGAGACGGTTATCGACTGGGACAGCTTGCTGACTGAGGTGCGAACCGAATACGACCTCATGTTGCGCCCGGTCAAGAGGATCGAGCTGGCTCGTGGCGAGCAGGCAAGAAACAGTGCGTTTTACACGTACGGCGACAACGCCGCGCCGTTCGCATCGCACAATCAATGTGGCAGAGTGGTTCGTATTGACGACAGTGCTGGCTCAATACTTTTTTCAAAGTACGCACTGACGGGCGGCTTCGCTTCCCAGACCCGATACTTTCTTGAAGCTCTGGATGAGCCGCACTGGCCGGTTGCCGAGGCCGAGAGAGACCTTCTCCACGAATCCGGCAGCGGAGCCATAACGCGCGCAGCCTTCAACGCCATGGGCAATACGCTCTTGGTGGAAGATGCGAAAGGCAATGTGCAGTTTTCCGATCTGAACGTCGCAGGTCAGCTCAGTAGTATTCGACTGCAACAGGCCGGGGATGCGCACGCAGCACCGCTGCTGCACGACATTCAGTACGGCGCCGGTAATCAGATCCTGCGACAGACTGCCGGCAATGGCGTGATCAGCGAAAACCTGTACGACACGCGGGACGGCCGGCTTCTGGAAATCCGCGCGGGCCTGCCCGGTCAGCCGCCACTGCAACATCTGCTGTACCACTACGATCGGGTGGGCAATATTCTCCGGATCGAGGACACGGCTCAGCGCACTTATTATTTTCGCAACCAGAGGATCGAACCCGTCAGCGAGTTCACCTACAACAGTCTTTATCAGTTGATCGAGGCTACTGGTCGCCAGCGAATCAACACCCGCAACGGCCCGCATGAACCGGTATTCACCTCCCCCTCCGATCCCGGACAACTGGAAAATTACCGACAGACATACACCTATGATGCTGGCGGCAATTTGATCATGCTGGTTCATGGCGCAGCCAGCCAGGGCTGGACCCAGCGCATGGCGATTTCCAGGTACAGCAATCGGGGCCTGACACAAAAGGATGATGGCAGCCTGCCCGACGAGAGTGAAATCGCCGCCGGTTTCGATGCCTGCGGCAAACAGCATCAACTGCTTGCCGGCCAGGACCTGAGCTGGAGCCTCGACCAGCGGCTGCGCCAGGTCGATCAGGTCGTGCGCAAGGACGCGGCGAACGATTTTGAACGCTACGTCTACGATGCCGCCGGGCAACGCCAGCGCAAAATTCGCCTGGCCCACAACGGCGTCACCACGCGAACCCACGAAACCCGATACTTGCCGGGACTGGAAATCCGCACGACACCGCAAGAAACGTTGGAGGTGATCTGCGTACAGGCCGGGCGTTGCTCCGTGCAGGTACTCCACTGGACTCACGGCGGCCCCGGTGCCGACCAATTTCACTACAGCTTGGGTAATCATCTGGGCTCCAGCCTGCTGACGCTGGACAAAGACGCCGAACTGATCAGCGAGGAGGAGTATTTCCCTTATGGCGGCACTTCATGGTGGGCCGGCCAGGACAGAGTGCAGGCCAGCTACAAGACGCGGCGTTACTCAGAACAAGAGCGCGACGCTACCGGCCTGTATTACTACGGACAACGTTATTACGCCCACTGGTGGATGCGCTGGCTCAGCCCCGACCCGGCAGGCATTGGCGATGGCCTGAACCTGTTTGCGATGGTGCGCGGCAATCCGGTCAGATTCGTCGACCTGCAAGGTCTCGCCGGTTTCGACACGGTCAAGGCTGCTGGAGCAACCGCGGCCCGAGAACTGCCCAGCGCCCTGCTTGCCGCCGGTGTGCAATATGCCGTCACCGGAGCTCTCTCGCCTCTTAGCGCGGGAGTGACTGTTGCCGGTGCAATCGCGGGCGGCATCACCGGAGCGATCAGTGGGTACGCCAGCGCTAACTGGGCACAGTCGCGCTTGTCTGTCGATGATCCCGGCAGCATGGCACCGCTTTTAGCTAAAGTCGGCGGAGCTGTTCTTGGCGCAGCATTGGGGGCAGCCCCCTCTTTGCTTGGCACTCTCGACCCCTCAGGCAATACCGCTGCCGTCGCGCAAATCGGCAGTGCATTCGGGACTATGCTTCGCGAACTGTCTTCACAATCTCTCGCCAACGCCGGCCCGAGCAATCCCTCCGTCGGCCGTGCCGACATCACCACCGGGGCCGCCAGCATGGGCGCCGTGGGTGCTGCGGGTGGCGCCGTGGGCTACGCTGGCTCGCTGTTGTTTGGCGCCGAACCTGCGGGAAAAGCCTTGCAATCAACCGTGGCCGCCGCCACGGCAACGGCCGTCGGCGCAGCTGGAGCCTCTGCGGCAAGGGGCGCTCTGGGAACGCCCACAAAACCCTCGAAAGGCGGCGGGCCGACGTTCGACCCGGCCAAAGCCGCCGTCGGGTACAGCAGCCGGCATTTATTTTCCTCACTGGGTCAACTGGCCGACCTGGCGGTCGCAAAAATACCGGGTTATGACACATTGGACGCCAATACTCAGGCAGCAGTCAGTCGAGCGGTCAGCAGCACGATTGGCGACTTGCGCTCGACATTCGTCACCACCGCGACTCCCGGCTTGAGCGCGGAGCTGGGCGAGACCGGTTGGGATCTGGAAAGTAACACTGCCGGCACCGGCATCACACTGGATGATGTGCCAATGTCCAGCAATCCGGCCTACGACCCCACCGCCACAGAGGTGTTCTACATCGTCAGCGAAACGACGCCCGGCCAACGCAAATACTCGCGATCAAATCTGCACTTTTAGACGACACCCATGTGACGTCTCAATCGCATGATCTTCATCGAGCCGGCGGTTGTTGCCCCAGTGGCACCACCGCCATGGTCAAGCGCGAGACACAACTGGCCTTGCCTTCATCGCCGGTCAGGCGGATATCCCAGACATGGGTGGTGCGGCCGATATGAATCGGCTTGGCCACCGCCGTCACCCGGCCACTGCGCAGGCCGCGCAAATGGTTGGCGTTGATCTCAAGACCGACGCAATAAAACTTGCTGGCATCGATACACAGATAGCTGGCCATCGAGCCGACGGTTTCCGCCAGCACCACCGACGCGCCGCCGTGCAGCAAACCGTAAGGCTGATGCGTGCGATGATCGATGACCATGCTCGCGGTCAGAGACTCGTCGTCAAACGCTTCGAAGCGGATATCGAGCACTTCGCCGATGGTGTTTTTCTGGATCGCGTTCAACTGCTCGATGTTGGGAGTGGTACGCCACACGCTCATCGCAGACTTCCTTTGTTGTTTTAGTCGTCGCTCAATCCTGCCACAGCACCGCCTCGCTGCGCGCGCTCCATTCTTCGAAGCGGGCGCCGTAGGTGTCTTCGATGACATTGCGTTTGATTTTCAGGGTCGGCGTGAGAAAGCCGTTTTCCACCGCCCAACTGTCTTTGACCACCACCAGCCGGCGCAGGCGCTCGTGCTTGTCGAGCACGGCGTTGACCTCCTCCAGCAGTTTTTCCAGGCTCGAATGCAGACTCGCACGCGGCTCCTCCTGATTGACGGTCGAGAGCACACACAACCCCAACGGTGCACTCAAACCATCACCGACCACACACACCTGTTCGATCCGTGAATGCACCGCCAAACGGTTTTCTATCGGCGCCGGGGCGACGTATTTGCCTTTGCTGGTCTTGAAGATTTCCTTCAGTCGCCCGGTCAGGCGCAAGCGCCCTTCGGCATCCTGTTCACCCTTGTCGCCGGTGCGCAGAAAGCCGTCTGCGGTCAGGGTCTCGGCGGTTTTCTGCGGTTCCTTGAAGTAGCCGAGCATGTTCGCCTGACTGCGCACCTGCACCTCGCCGGATTCATCGATGCGTACCTCGACCTCCGGGCACGGTTTGCCGATCCAGCCCTGTTTGTATTCGCCGGGCAAACAGATGTGCGAGTAACCGCAACCCTCGGTCATGCCGTAGACCTCAAGCACATCGAGGCCAAGTTTCTGATACCAGGCGAGCAAGGTCTGCGGCACTGGCGCTGCGCCAGAAAGGGCCACGCGCAAGGCGTCCAGCCCCAGACCCGCCAGCACCTTGTGCCCCACCCGCTTGCCGATGAAGGGCAGACCGAGCAGAAAATCCAGACGTTTCGCCGGGATCTTGCTGTAGACGCCCATCTGGAATTTGGTCCAGATGCGCGGCACCCCAAACATCGCTGTCGGCCGCGCTCGCTTCAGATCGGTGATGAAGGTATCGAGGCTTTCGGCAAAGAACACCGTTTGCCCGGTATAGATCGAGGCCAGTTCAACGAACATGCGCTCGGCGACGTGACACAACGGCAGGTACGACAGCAGCCGATCGCTCTCGTTGAGCCCGAACAGTTGCGTGCCACGGCTGGTGGCGAACCCGAGATTGGCAAAACTGTGCATCACGCCTTTGGGCAGGCCGGTGGTACCGGAGGTATAGATGATGGTTGCCAGTTGCTCGGCGGCGGGATGCGGATCGTCCTGGATCGGCGAGCTGTGTTGCAAATCGGCCCAGCTGAAATCGAAATCGCCGGGCGGATGCAGCGGCAGGCTGATTGTTGGCAATCCCGCCGGCACGCCTGTCGACATGCTCGGCCAGTCATCAAGCTTGCCGATAAACGCCAGCACGCTCTGCGAGTGATTGAGCACTTGAGCGACAGAGTCGGCCGTCAGGTTGGGATACAGCGGCACTGACACATGCCCGGCCATCCAGATGGCCAGATCGGCAATGATCCAGTGCGCGCAGTTTTTCGAGATCAGGGCGATGTGGCTGCCTTGCGGCAACTCCCGTGCACGCAGCCAGTGTGCGGCGCAGCGAGCCTGATGGCCAACGTCGGCCCAGATCAGGGTTTCGACCTGACCACCACCAATGGGCTGCACAAGGAAGCGCTGGCGCGGATGCCGGGCTTCACGTTCGTAAAACACGTCCAGCGGCAAACGGAATGCGGCAGACATGCGACTCGCTCCTGTTTTTTAGGTCTGGAGCAAGCGTAGTCAACCAAGCAAGTGCTTGGTTGGAAAATTCACACAAATAATTTCATAAGATCTGAAGGCCTCATCGCTGGCAAGCCAGCTCCCACAGGTTCAGAGTGATCTTGCAATTTGAATTCACAAAAGATCCAGTGGGAGCTGGCTTGCCAGCGATGAAGGCGACTCGGTCTCAGGGATGCTTGAGGCTATTGAGGGTCATCGAGCCGATCAGCAATTCAGCACTCTCCAGTTCGGCCAAACCAGCGGTGCTGACCCTTTCCGGTGGATACCCGGCGCCATGCTGCAAATAGCTGAGCAAATTGCCCACCAGCGGGTTGTGACTGACCAACAGCACATTGCTCACCGAAACCAACTGATCGGTGACCTTGTCCGGATCGACCTCAGGCGTCAGCCACTCGACTGTACGGATCTCCGGCTCGAAACCCAGCGCCTCGCGGACAATCTGCGCGGTCTGCTGCGCGCGCAAATACGGGCTGGCGTAGATCGCCGTGATCGGTTGCCCGATCAACTGCGCAGCGCTGCGCAATGCCTCTTCACGGCCATTATCGGTCAGCTCCCGCTCGGAGTCAGGGCACGAGCCATAAGGCACGGCCTCACCGTGACGCAATACCCAGAGTTTCATAGCTTGGGTTCCTCATCGCGAACCGGATGCGCTGCTGGCGGCACGGCGTGTGGCGCCTCACCTTCCGGCGTACGCGGCGTTGGCCAGTCGGCGAACGGCCAAGGTTTCTGGTCGCTGTGAAAACTGCCGAAGCGGCCGATCTGCGCCAAAAACTGGCTCAGGCTATCGCCGAAGTTCATCAGGCTGGCACTTGGTGCGCCGTAGATCAAACGATAAATCAATTGCACCAGCACCAGCGCGCCGAGAATAAACTGCGCCACTTGCCAGACCAGAACGTACACGATCATCCACAACACCCGCAGGAGGATGGATTCGTACTTGGCTTCGGTTTTTGGTTCGTTCATGTCTTGCTCCCCTGCCGGTGAATAACAGCAGTCAGTTGAAACCACTGGTGGAAATAAAGTCGACGTCGGTTTTCGGCTCGGCCCGCATCAACAGACCGATGACCTGCTCCAGCGTGCGGCCCTCGAACAGGATCGCGTGCAAGCCTGCGACCAGCGGCATGTACACGCCGACTTCCTGGGACTTGGCCTTCAGCACCTTGAGGGTATTCACGCCTTCGGCGACTTCACCGAGGCGCGACACCGCTTCGTCAAGGCTCAGGCCTTGGCCGAGGGCGAAGCCGACCTGGTAGTTGCGGCTTTTAGGCGACGAGCACGTCACGATCAGATCACCGACACCCGCCAGACCGAGGAAGGTCATTGGGTTGGCACCCTGATTCACCGCAAAGCGAGTCATCTCGGCCAATGCGCGGGTGATCAGCATGCTCTTGGTGTTCTCGCCCATTTCCAGGGCCACTGCCATGCCGGCGATGATCGCGTAAACGTTTTTCAACGCCCCGCCCAGTTCGACACCAAAACGGTCGGCGCTGGCATAAACACGAAATGTGCGGCCATGCAGCGCGGCTTGCACCTGTTTGCACAGCTCTTCGTCTTCACTGGCGACCACCGTGGCCGTCAGCGCGTGCTCGGCGATTTCCCGTGCAAGATTGGGCCCGGACAACACGCCGATGCGCGCCTGCGGGGCGATCTCTTCGAGGATCTGGCTCATCAGTTTGAAGGACTGGGCTTCGATGCCTTTGGTCAGGCTGACCAGCATTTTGCCGCTCAGACGTTCAGCGTGGGCGGCGAGCACCGTGCGCAGTGCGCTGGACGGTAGCGCGACAAAGCACAAATCGCAGGCGTCGAGGGTTTCCTGCAAGTCGGTGACCGCAGTCACCCCCGGCAGAATTTTGATGCCTTTGAGGTAACGCGGGTTTTCGCGATTGACCCGGATGGCTTCTGCCTGCTCGGGGTCACGCATCCACTGCAAGACTTGATGGCCGTTCTCGGCCAAAAGGTTGGCCACGGCGGTACCAAAACTTCCGCCTCCCAGGACCGCAATCGGGCGCTGCTCAGTCATATGCAATCCGTTAATCCATACCAGTGGCGATGCCGGCATTATACGGGGCGACCCGGTCGCGGCCAGCCCCTGCGTCAATTACCGATACTTGTAAGAAGAAGACCAATAAAACCTAGGAAAATGCCTGCAACGTGACTAGAAAAGTCACTGTCCTCGGTTAACATGCGCGCCAATTCTTCGCTCGATAGGCCGCGTCGTGTTTTTTGCTCCTCCCCCACCGCGTTCTCCCCTGCTGCTGGCGCTGTTGTTCAGCCCTGTGTTGCTGGCGGACGACCTGTTCATGGACAGCGAAGCGCTGCCGCAGGTACTGACAGCCACTCGGCTAAAACAGACGCCGGCGGAAGTGCCGGGGAGCATGACCGTACTCGACAGTGAGCTGATCAACGCCAGCGGCGCCCGCGACATCAGTGAACTGCTGCGATTGGTCCCGGGGATGATGGTCGGCAACATCAGCGGCAATCAGGCGGCGGTCAATTACCACGGCACCAACGCCTCCGAAGCGCGGCGCATGCAGGTGTTGATCGACGGCCGCTCGGTGTACCGCGCAGGTTTGGCAACGGTGGACTGGAGTGATATTCCGGTGGCGATGGAGGACATCGAACGCATCGAAGTCTTCCGTGGCCCGAACACTGTCAGCTACGGCGCCAACGCGCTGATGGCGGTGGTCAACATCATCACGCGCAACCCGGCAGACAGCCACGGTACGCGGCTGAAAATCACCCGTGGCCAGCGCGGCATCAACGATTTTTATGCCAGCCAGGGCACCGGCTGGAATGGCGGTGATCTACGCCTGTCGCTGTCCGGCCAAGAGGATGACGGTTTCGACAGCGATCGCACGGGCGCCGATTACCGTGACAGCCGCCGCTTGAACCGCTTCAGCCTTGCGGTCAGCCACACGCTGAATGAAAACCAGAGCCTCGATTGGCAGGTCAACGCGAAGGACGGCAGCAATCAGCGGCCTTACACCTACCGCCCGGTGTTCTCGGGGATTACCGACAGCGGCAACAATTCCGACGTTGTGGCCAAGGACTATGCCGGTTCGGTGCGCTGGAATCTCGACATCAATCCCGAACACAGCCTTTATATACAAGGCTCGGCGCAACATTGGGATCGTCAGCAAACCTGGCGCGCCTGTGATGCCGAGGTGTCGTTCAGCCCTGAGCTGACGCAACTGTGGCAGCTCAACCCGAATTACACCGAGCGTTTGGCGCGCAACATTACGCGCTTCACCGGTCCCGGTGCGGCACCCGGTACCCCGCAGGAAATGGCCCTGGCCAATCAGGTGCTCGAGCAATGGCGCAACGGCGCCAGCCAGACCCTGTGCGGCGATATCGATCAGAGCGCCCGCGAGTCGCGCTACGACCTCGAACTGCAAGACACCCTCAGCCTGTCCGACAGCCTGCGCCTGGTCAGCGGCATGAACTATCGTTACGACCGGGCCGATTCCGAGACCTACTTCAACGGTACGCTGGACGACACCACGTGGCGTGCGTTCGGCCAACTGGAGTGGCGCGCCACTGAACACTGGCTGTTGCAGGGCGGTGCGATGTTCGAAGACACGCAACTGATCGGCAGTTCGCTGACCCCACGCTTCGCGATCAATTACCTGATCAACCCGCGTCACGGCCTGCGCGCGGTGTACTCGGAGGCGGTCCGCTCGCCAGACATGTTCGAGAACAACGTCAACTGGAGCTATCAGGTTACTAACCTGAGACCGTCGGCCTACGGCAAGTCTTCGGCGCGTTATTTCGTCAAGACGCGCGGCCCCGGCGATCTCGATCAGGAACACATGCGCTCGCGAGAACTGGGCTACAACGGCTACTTCGCCGAACTCGGCCTGGCAATCGACGTAAAGCTGTTCTACGACGAAATCACCGGGATGATCAGCGAACCGCTGCGCAACAATCAGTACATCGCCAGCAACGCCAACAGCTCGCGCTTTCGCGGCACCGAAACCCAACTCGACTGGCGCGTGAACACGGTCGACCGCTTGCGCTTCACTTACGCCTACGTCGACGCCGAGTCGAGCAATCCGCTGGACCAGCAATTAACCGCGAGCAACAGCGGTTCCGCCGGATGGCTGCGCGATTGGGGCCACGGCTGGAGCAGCGCCCTCTTCTATTACGGCGACAACGCGCTCAACGGCTATCGCTTCGAACGGGTCGACACGCGGATCGCCAAACGCATCACGCTGGGCAAGGCCCAACTGGAACTGGCCGGCGTGCTGCAGCAGCGCCTCGATCACGAGCCGACCACTTTCGTCGACAACAATTACGACGAACGCCGTGTTATGTACGTCAGCGCCGAGCTGGAGTTCTAGGATGCGCCACGGTCTGTCATGGAAGTCGCCGACTCTCGGCCATTGGCTGGCCGGACTTTGCCTGTTTCTGACCGCGTGGCTGCACGGCGTGGCGGTGCAGGCCGCCGACATTCTGTTGACCGGTGCAGAAGAAAGCCCCGGCGTGCAGGCGTTCGTCCAGGCGCTGAGTGAATTGCGTCCCAGTGACAACGTCCGTTTCCAGCCCTTGTCCAGTCTGCCGGCGCCAGGCAAATTGCCGTCCAGCCTGCGCCTGATTCTGCTCGACCTGCCGAGCCTCGACTGGCGCCTGCAAGAACCTCAAGGCCCGGCGACGCTGGTG
This sequence comes from Pseudomonas sp. NPDC098747, assembly GCF_044760045.1. NCBI lineage: Bacteria > Pseudomonadati > Pseudomonadota > Gammaproteobacteria > Pseudomonadales > Pseudomonadaceae > Pseudomonas > Pseudomonas sp. NPDC098747. Next base: position 49,487 of record NZ_JBIWAL010000041.1, read on the forward strand.
TTGCGCATCAGTCGTCTGCAAGCCCGACAACGTCTCGGCGCGGCCCAGCCGTTGCACCTGAGTTTGCTCTGGAGTGATCCGCCGCTGAGCCGACAACTGCAATTAATCCGGCGCATCCTGCCTCAGGCCCAAAGGATTGGCGTGCTGTTCGATGAGCACAGCGAATTCCTCCTCAAAGAGCTGCTCATGGCTGCCGAGCCGCTGAATCTGCAAATCGTCAGCCAGCGCTGGGAGAACACCCAGGACAGTCGCCCCCTGCAAGCCGTACTGAAAAACAGTGACGTGCTGCTGGGCCTGGATGATCCGGATCTGTACAACCCCAGGACCGCGAAAAATCTGCTGCTCAGCAGCTATTCCCGGCAAATGGCGCTGGTCGGGCCGAACGCCGCGTTCGTGCGCGCCGGCAGCCTCGCCAGCACTTACAGCGACCAGAACGATTGGCTGAGCGTTCTCGACCAGTTGCTCGACCAGCCACCGATCCATTGGCCGCGATCGCTCTATCCCGAACGCTTCAAGGTCTCAAGTAATGCCCAGGTCGCTCGTTCCTTGGGTATCGAACCGCTGAATGAAGCGTCTGTCGCCAGCGCGTTGGCTGAAGGAGAAAGCCGCCCATGAGTTTCCGTCGTCGTTGGGACATCAACACCCGCACTCAGCTGATCAGCCTGGGCCCGGCACTGTTGCTGACCTTGTTGTTGATCAGTTTCTTCACCTTCGTGCGCATTCAGGATTTGCGCCAGGAGCTGAACCACACCGGTCAACTGATCGCCAACCAACTGGCGCCCGCCACCGAATACGGGGTGATTTCCGGCAACAACGACGTGCTGGAAAGTCTGCTCAAGGCGACGCTGGCAACGCCCAACGTGCGCTTCCTTGAAGTACAGGACAGCGCCAATCGGATTCTGGTGTATGTCGAACAACCGGCGGATGCCCATAGCCGTCCGCATCAGGTCGAAGTATTCCAGGCGCCGGTACGCCTGCAACGGATTGCCCTGAACAATGATTTTTTCCAGGACGCCAAAACCAGCAATGGCGCGACCAGCGAGGATTATCTGGGGCGAGTGATCGTCGGTCTGTCCAACGACGCCTTCAGTCAGCGCCAGCAGGAAATCCTGCTCAAGGCCGGGATTCTGGCGCTGTTCGCCCTGCTCTTCACGTTCGTATTGGCGCGGCGTCTGGCCGGCAGTCTGTCGCAGCCGATTCGCAATATTGGCGACGCGGTCAAGGCCATCCAGGACGGCGACTTTAAAACGCCGCTGCCGATCGTCGATGACACCGAACTGGGCGCGCTGTCGCAGCACATCAACAATCTCGCCCAGGCACTGGAACAGGCCAGCAGCGAACAGAAACAGGCCATGGCGCAGTTGATCCAGACCCGCGAGGAAGCGGAAAAGGCCAACAACGCCAAATCCGACTTCCTGGCGATGATGAGCCATGAACTGCGCACGCCTATGAATGGCGTACTCGGCATGCTGCAATTGCTGGAAACCACCGACATGACCGAGGAGCAGATCGAGTACGCCGCGCTCGCCTCGGAGTCCACCGAACACCTGCTCAAGGTCATCAACGACATACTCGACTTCTCGCGCATCGAACGTTCGGAGCTTGAACTTGAGCACATTCCGTTCAACCTCGCCGAACTGATCGTCGCGTGCGCCCAGTCGTTCCAGCACAGCGCGGTGCAGCGTGGCTTGGCGCTTAATCTGCGGATTCCCGAAGACATGCGCGGCTTGCAGGTGCAGGGCGATCCGACGCGGATCCGGCAGATTCTGGTCAACCTGGTCGGCAACGCCTTGAAGTTCACTGAGCAGGGCCGGGTCAGTATCGAGGCGCAATGGCAGTCGCTGGATCATGAATTGCTGTGGTTCACCTGCTCGGTGCGCGACAGTGGCATCGGTATTTCGTCCGAGAGCCTGGAGCTGATGTTCAACGCGTTCCAGCAGGCCGACAGCTCGATTTCGCGACGTTACGGCGGCACCGGTCTGGGCCTGCCGATAGCCCGCACACTCGCCGAACGCATGGGTGGCACATTAAGAGCGCAGAGTGAGGAAGGTCTGGGGTCGGTGTTCACCCTCGAAATCCCGCTGGCTCTCTATAAACAGCCATTGCCAAAACAGATCGCACCGCGCGCATTGAATGCTGACGGCCAGGGTGAAGGGCGCAATGTGTTGTTGGTCGAAGACAACCCGGTCAACCAGACGGTTATTGAAGCGATGCTGCGCAGTCTGGGCTTTACTGTCAGTGTCGCCAGCGATGGCGAGCAGGCGGTACGCATTGCCGGGGGCGGTGATTTCGAAGTGATTCTGATGGACTGTCGTCTGCCGATCATTGATGGCTATGAAGCGACCCGGCAGATCCGCAGCCTGCCCGCAGGCAGCGCCGTGCCAATCATCGCGCTGACCGCCAATGCCTTGCAGGGCGACCGGGAGGCCTGCCTGTCGGCGGGGATGAACGATTATCTGGCCAAGCCGTTCAAACGTAATGATCTGCAGCAGATTCTGCAGCGTTGGGTGTCTTAGTGTCGGCTTTTCGACCATCTGCGACTGGCATGAAAAGCGAAAGTGCGGCAGTCTTAGGCACCCGAACGAGCCTCAAAAGGGGCTTGATTAAAAATTTCAGTGCACAAGTGTACATTCATGTCCTTGGTGCTGTGACTTTCACCACAACGCAATAGTCTATGAGTAGGCTGCCGGTTCGAGGCATGAATGCTTCGAACGGTCGGGAAGATTTGCCCCACCTGCCGCATGGGATTATTGAGGAGCTCGCAGGACCAACCAAAACGCCTTTACTCGGGAAGACCTGCTGCGCTGCAGTCG
>NZ_JBIWAL010000042.1:0-52231 GCF_044760045.1 Pseudomonas sp. NPDC098747
GGAGCGACCGCACCTGTCCTTAAAATACAAAACGCCCGACGCGGTGCATCGGGCGTTGGGGTGAAAAAGGTGTAAACCTATTTCAGGACTAGACAGTGTGAACTCTCACGCGTCTCTAGGTTTGCTCAGACGCGAGCCTGCAACCATAATCGACTACCTTTTGCTGATATCCATTTGTGCCGAGCATGCCTACTTTGCCCACTGATGCCACCGTTATGCTGGTGCAACTTTCCGACAGCCATCTGTTCGCTGAGGCGGACGGCACGTTGCTGGGCATGAACACCCGCGACAGTCTGCAAAAAGTCATCGAGTTGGTGCTGGGGCAGCAGCCGCACATCGACCTGATGCTGGCCACGGGTGATATTTCCCAGGACGGCACGCTGGAGTCGTACCAACAGTTTCGTGACATGACGCGGCAAATTGATGCGCCGGCGCGCTGGATTCCCGGCAACCACGACGAACCAATGATCATGGCTGAGGCAGCAGTGCAAAGCGCGTTGCTGGAATCGGTGGTCAATGTCGGCAACTGGCGCGTGACTCTGCTGGACTCGGCGGTGCCGGGTTCGGTGCCGGGTTATCTTCAAGACGATCAGTTGCAACTGCTGGCTCGTTCATTGAGCGAAGCGCCGGAGCGTCATCATCTGGTGTGCTTTCATCATCATCCGGTGTCCATTGGTTGCGCGTGGATGGAGCCGATTGGTTTGCGCAATCCCGAGGCGTTTTTCGAAGTGCTGGATCGTTTTCCGCAGGCGCGAGCTGTGCTGTGGGGGCATGTGCATCAGGAAATTGATCGCCAGCGTAATGGCGTGCGTTTGATGGCTTCGCCTTCGACCTGCATTCAGTTCGAACCGGGGAGTGACGACTTCAAAGTGGGGGAGCAGGCGCCGGGGTATCGCTGGCTGCGGCTGTTGCCGGATGGGCGGCTCGAAACCGGGGTTGAGCGCGTGACTGATTTCGCCTTCACCGTCGACTACGGTTCCAACGGGTACTGAGAGCGAATCAAAAGCCCCTCATCGGAACGCCGCCCGCCCAGCCCTCTCCCAGAGGGAGAGGGGGCCGACCGAGGTGTCTGGCGCTATGCGTCGACCTGAAAGATCCAGTCGATTATGGATTCGGTGAAGCTCTTTCAAGTCGGCGTAATTCGCCAATTTCCCCCACTCAGTCCCCTCTACCCCTGGGAGAGGGCTAGGGTGAGGGCCGCTCCCGGCGGATAATCAAAATCTCGAACACCGGCCCCCAACCCAAGCACATCTCCCTGTAAACTCCGCTATCTTTCGCCGACACCCAGGGAGCTCAAATGTCCGGTTCGATCCTCTATATCCACGGTTTCAACAGCGCCCCGGCCTCGACAAAGGCCTGTCAGCTGGTCGCGGTGATGGAGCGGCTGGGTTTGAGCGAGCAATTGCGTGTCCCGGCCCTGCATCACCATCCGCGTGAAGCCATCGGTCAGTTGGAACAGGCGATTACCGAGCTGGGCCGACCGTTGCTGGTGGGAAGCTCGCTCGGCGGCTACTATGCGACTCACCTGGCCGAGCGCCATGGCCTGAAAGCCCTGCTGGTCAACCCGGCGGTCAGCCCGCACCGGATGTTCGACGGCTACCTGGGCACGCAGAAAAACCTGTATACCGATGAAACCTGGGAATTGACCCACGACCACGTTGCGGCCCTGGCCGAACTGGAAGTGCCGGCGCCCCAGGATGCGCAGCGTTTTCAGGTCTGGTTGCAGACCGGCGATGAAACATTGGATTATCGCCTCGCCCAGCAGTATTACCGAGCCTGCGCCTTGCGCATTCAGGCCGGCGGCGACCACAGTTTCCAGGGTTTTGCCGGGCAATTGCCGGCGTTGCTGAGTTTTGCCGGCATTGGCGCTGATTTGTATCAGGCAATTGATTTCACCGCACTGTGAAGTCTTGCCCCTATTTCATGAATGACTGACGACGAGACCCTATGGCCACTCCCAGCGCTAGCTCTTATAACGCCGACGCCATCGAAGTCCTCTCGGGCCTCGACCCGGTGCGAAAACGCCCCGGCATGTACACCGACACCAGTCGGCCGAACCACCTCGCCCAGGAAGTCATCGACAACAGCGTCGACGAAGCCCTGGCTGGCCACGCCAAATCGGTGCAGGTCATCTTGCACGCCGACCACTCGCTGGAAGTCAGCGATGACGGCCGAGGCATGCCGGTCGACATCCACCCTGAAGAAGGTGTTTCGGGTGTTGAGCTGATCCTCACCAAGCTCCACGCGGGTGGCAAGTTTTCCAACAAGAACTACCAGTTCTCCGGCGGTCTGCACGGGGTGGGTATTTCCGTGGTCAACGCCTTGTCGACTGAAGTCCGGGTGCGCGTAAAGCGTGACGGCAACGAATACCAGATGACGTTCGCCGATGGCTACAAGGCCACCGAGCTGGAAGTAATCGGCGCTGTTGGCAAGCGCAACACCGGCACCAGCGTGTATTTCGCGCCGGACCCTAAATATTTTGACTCACCAAAATTCTCCATCAGCCGCCTCAAGCACGTGCTCAAGGCCAAGGCTGTGTTGTGCCCGGGGCTGCTGGTCAGCTTCGAAGACAAAGGCACCGGCGAGAAAATCGAATGGCATTACGAAGACGGCCTGCGTTCCTATCTGGTCGACGCCGTCAACGAGTTCGAACGCCTGCCGAATGAACCGTTTTGCGGTGCTTTCGCCGGTAATAAAGAAGCGGTCGATTGGGCGCTGCTGTGGCTGCCGGAAGGTGGCGACGCGGTGCAGGAAAGCTACGTCAACCTGATCCCGACGGCGCAGGGCGGTACCCACGTAAACGGTTTGCGTCAGGGCCTGCTTGATGCGATGCGCGAATTCTGCGAATTCCGCAGTCTGCTGCCGCGTGGTGTGAAGCTGGCGCCGGAAGACGTCTGGGAGCGCATTGCCTTCGTTCTGTCGATGAAGATGCAAGAGCCGCAATTCTCCGGCCAGACCAAAGAGCGTCTGTCGTCCCGTGAAGCGGCGGCGTTTGTTTCCGGTGTGGTCAAGGACGCGTTCAGCCTGTGGCTCAACGCCAACCCGGAAACCGGCCTGGCGCTGGCCGAACTGGCGATCAACAACGCCGGCCGTCGTCTGAAAGCGAGCAAAAAGGTCGAGCGCAAGCGTGTTACTCAGGGCCCGGCACTGCCGGGCAAACTGGCCGACTGCGCCGGTCAGGACCCGATGCGTTCCGAACTGTTTCTGGTCGAAGGTGATTCCGCCGGCGGTTCCGCCAAGCAAGCGCGGGACAAAGAGTTCCAGGCGATCCTGCCGTTGCGCGGCAAGATCCTCAATACTTGGGAAGTCGACGGCAGCGAAGTGCTCGCCAGCCAGGAAGTGCACAACATTGCCGTGGCCATCGGTGTCGATCCAGGCTCAGCCGACATCGCCCAACTGCGCTACGGCAAAATCTGCATCCTTGCCGACGCCGACTCCGACGGTCTGCACATTGCAACCTTGCTCTGCGCGCTGTTCGTCCAGCATTTCCGCCCGTTGGTGGATGCCGGTCACGTCTACGTCGCGATGCCGCCGCTGTACCGCATCGACCTGGGCAAAGAGATCTACTACGCCCTCGACGAGGCTGAGCGCGACGGCATTCTCGACCGTCTGGTGGCCGAGAAGAAACGCGGCAAGCCGCAGGTCACCCGATTCAAGGGTCTGGGTGAAATGAACCCGCCGCAACTGCGTGAAACCACCATGGACCCGAACACTCGGCGTCTGGTGCAGTTGACCCTGGAAGACTATGACGCGACCTCGGAAATGATGGACATGTTGCTGGCGAAAAAACGCGCCGGTGATCGCAAGTCGTGGCTGGAATCCAAAGGCAACCTGGCCGAGGTTCTTGGTTGATGCGGGCTGGCTTTGCCCTGGCGTGTGCGTTACTCCTGACCTCTGTTTCGGCGCTTGCTGAACCGGTGCCGGAGTTGCGCGTGCTGTCCGAGCATCCGGTTGACGGCATGCGCGGCGGCAACCTGTCGGGGCTGGCGCAGTGTGGCAACGAGCTGTGGACGGTGTCCGATCGCGACGATGATCAGATCTATCGCCTCGACACCCGCCACGCTTCCTGGCAGGCCGAAGCCGTCCACATCGACGTGCCTCAATTACCCGAGACCGGTCTGCCGTGGGGGTTGCGTTCGCGCAACTGGGCGGCGTCGTTCGTGCGCGGCGGCGATCTGGATTTCGAAGGCATCAGTTGCGACAGCGCCGGCAATCGCTACATCGTCAGCGAGGGGCATGCAGCGGTGTTGCAGCTGCCCGTCAACGGCCCGGCGAACTGGCTAAAGATCTCGCCGATGATGGTTCGCGAAGCGCGAGCCAAGGGCATGTTGCTGAAATTCAATGCGATATTCGAAGGTCTGGCGATCAATCCGGCGGGGGATCAGGTGTGGCTGGCCGCCGAGCGCCAAAGCCGTGGGTTGCTGCTGATCAAACGCCAGCAAACGGTGTGGGCCTGCGACGGTCGCTGTGTGCTGCTTAGCGAAGGCGGCAAGGAAATGCAGCCGGCGCAGTTTCCCAAAGCCAAAGCGGTTGATCGGGATTTTTCCGATCTGTCATTGTTCAACGGCAAGCTGTTCACCCTGGAACGCAACGCCTTCCAGATTTGTCGTCGTGATCCGCTGACAGCCAAGGTCGAGCGCTGCTGGTCGTATGCCGCCGAACTGTTGCAGAAAAATCGCCGTTATTCACAGAACTATGGGCTGGAAGAAGCGTTGATCGTCGATGCTGACGGCGCTTGGATTGGCGTCGACAATAATTTCGGTCCGCGTGCCGATGGCGAGAACCGCCCAATTGTCTGGCGTTTCGCAGCGCCGGAAGGTGGCTGGAGCGCCAAGCCATGAGCCAGCAACCGCCGGGCAAGCGCGCCGGTCGGGTGCTGATGATTCTGGCCTGGTGCGCGGCGCTGTTTCTGGCGACGCGTTTTTTTGGCCAGTGGGAACAACGCCAGCAGAATCCGAACGTCGTCGTGAGTTCGGAGCAGGGCGCAGGATTTATCGAAGTCAAACTGGCCAGCAATGCCCAAGGGCATTTTGTCGCCAGCGGTCAGATCAACGGCGAACCGGTTGAGTTCATGCTCGACACCGGCGCGACCGATGTGGCGATCCCGGCGGATCTGGCAAAGCGTTTGAAGCTGGAAGAAGGTTTCGGCGTGACCCTGAGCACGGCCAATGGCCTGAGCCAGGGCTATCGTACAAAAATCGCTCGCCTGCAACTGGGCGACATCGTGCTGCGGGATGTTCGCGCACTGGTGGCGCCAGGGCTGCATGGCGATCAGGTGCTACTCGGCATGAGCGCCCTGAACAAACTTGAATTTACTCAGCGCGGTGGCACCATGCTGCTGCGCCAGACAACGAACCGATGAGGCCTGCATGAGCAATCCCCTTGATCTTAGCCTGGACGGTGTTGAACGCCGCTCGCTGGCTGACTTCACCGAAAGTGCCTACCTCAACTACTCCATGTACGTGATCATGGACCGTGCTCTGCCGCATATCGGCGACGGCCTGAAACCGGTACAGCGGCGGATCATCTACGCCATGAGCGAGTTGGGGCTGGACGCCGATTACCAGCACAAGATGTCGGCGCGTACCGTCGGCGACGTGCTCGGCAAGTTCCACCCGCACGGCGACTCGGCGTGCTACGAAGCGATGGTGCTGATGGCTCAGCCGTTCAGCTATCGCTACACGCTGGTCGACGGCCAGGGCAACTGGGGTGCGCCGGATGATCCCAAATCCTTCGCCGCCATGCGTTACACCGAAGCACGCCTGTCGCGTTATTCCGAAGTGCTGCTCAGCGAACTGGGCCAAGGCACCGCGGACTGGGGCCCGAACTTCGACGGCACCCTGCAGGAGCCGCTGGTGTTACCGGCGCGCCTGCCGAACATTCTGCTCAACGGCACCACCGGCATCGCCGTGGGCATGGCCACCGACGTTCCGCCGCACAACCTGCGCGAAGTCGCGACCGCTTGCGTGCGGTTGCTCGATGAGCCGAAAGCCACGGTCGAACAGCTCTGCGAACACATCCAGGGCCCGGATTATCCGACCGAAGCGGAAATCATCACCCCGCGCGCCGACCTTCTGAAAGTGTACGAAACCGGCAAGGGCTCGGTGCGCATGCGCGCCGTGTACCACGTCGAGGACGGCGACATCATCGTCACCGCGCTGCCGCACCAAGTCTCCGGGGCCAAGGTGCTGGAGCAGATCGCCGCATTGATGCAGGCCAAACCGTCGAAAGCGCCGCAAATTGCTGACCTGCGTGACGAATCCGATCACGAAAACCCGTGCCGCATCGTGATCATTCCGGTCAACAGCCGCGTCGATCACGAAGCGCTGATGCAGCATTTGTTCGCCAGCACCGAGCTGGAGTCGACCTACCGGGTCAACGTCAACATCATCGGTCTGGATGGCAAGCCGCAGTTGAAAAACCTGCGCGCATTGCTGGTGGAATGGCTGGAATTCCGCGTGCAGACCGTGCGTCGCCGCCTGCAATTCCGCCTCGACAAGGTCGAGCGTCGTCTGCACCTGTTGGACGGTTTGTTGATTGCCTACCTCAATCTGGATGAAGTGATTCACATCATCCGTACCGAGGAACACCCGAAAGCCAAACTGATCGAACGTTTCGCCCTCAGCGAAATTCAGGCTGACTACATTCTCGACACCCGCCTGCGTCAATTGGCGCGACTGGAAGAGATGAAGCTGCGCGACGAGCAGGACGAACTGCTCAAGGAACAAGCCAAGCTGCAAGCCCTGCTGGGCAGCGAAGCCAAGCTGAAGAAGCTGGTGCGCACCGAGCTGATCAAGGATGCAGAGACTTACGGCGACGACCGTCGCTCGCCAATCGTCGAGCGCGCCGAAGCCAAAGCGCTGACCGAACACGATCTGCTGCCGAACGAGAAAGTCACCGTCGTGCTCTCGGAAAAAGGCTGGATTCGTTCGGCCAAGGGGCATGACATCGACGCTACCGGCCTGTCTTACAAGGCGGGTGACGGCTTCAAGACCTCGGCGGCGGGGCGCTCCAACCAATCTGCCGTGGTTATTGATTCCACCGGCCGCAGCTATTCAGTCGCCGCGCACACGTTGCCGTCGGCCCGTGGCCAGGGCGAACCGTTGACCGGTCGTCTGACGCCGCCGCCGGGTGCGACGTTTGAATGCGTGCTGATGCCAGAAGACGACGCGCTGTACGTGATCGCCTCCGACGCCGGTTATGGCTTTGTGGTTAAAGGTGAAGACCTGCAAGCCAAGAACAAGGCTGGTAAGGCGCTGTTGAGCCTGCCGAACAACGCTAAAGTCATCGCGCCGCGTCCGGTGGCTGATCGTGAGCACAACTGGCTGGCCTCGGTCACGACCGAAGGTCGCCTGCTGATCTTCAAAATCAGCGATCTGCCACAATTAGGTAAGGGCAAAGGCAACAAGATCATTGGTATTCCCGGTGAGCGTGTCGCCAGTCGCGAAGAATATGTCACGGACATCGCGGTCATTCCGGAAGGCTCCACCCTGGTGTTGCAGGCCGGAAAACGCACGTTGTCGCTGAAGGCCGACGACCTCGAACACTACAAAGGTGAGCGCGGTCGACGTGGTAATAAGCTTCCGCGTGGCTTCCAGCGGGTGGATGCGCTGCTCGTCGAAAACCTCAATTAAGCGTCCTAGAGCTCTCGATCTACGATTTAACGCGTAGATCGACGCTTTGGCGCTGGAGTCGGAACGCATATTCACGGATGATATGGCCTTTCAAGCGCCGGCGTGGCCGAGCGTTCTTCATATTTATTGAGTATTTTCACTGTGGTCAGCCTTGTGGCAGCCACCTGGACGGGATGATGACTGCGCTGCGCCTTCCATTTATTTTGTTACTCGCTGGCGTTCTTGGCCTGGCGGGTTGCAGCGTTCACCAGCCGGTGTCGCTGTATCAACTGGACAGCGGAAGTCCGGTTCAGCCTGCGCAAAGCGCGGGCATGGCGGTTTTGTTGGGCCCGGTAGTCGTAGCCGATTACCTGCAACGTGAAACCCTGCTGCAACGTCAGCCGGACGGCAGCCTGCAAGCAGCGACCGATGGTCGTTGGGCCGGTAGCCTTTCGTCGGATATTGATCAGTTGTTGATGCGTCAGGTTGCCGGTCATCTGGACAGCCAGCGTGTGGTACTGGCACCGGCGACTGGCGGGTTCACCCCGGATGTGCAGGTGCTGCTGACCATCACGCGTCTGGACTCCGGTGCAAAACAACCGGCGATTCTCGATGCACAATGGCGCTTGATCGACCGTCGCGGCAAGGTGCGCGATAACCGCATTGTTCATCTGCAAGAGTTACATGCGGGAAGCACGGCGTCGCAGGTGAAGGCGCAAGGCATTCTATTGCAGCGTCTGGCCGAGCAATTGTCGGTAGCGCTCAAGCCGTTGGCCAATCAGCCTCCTGTGGCAGAAGCGCCGCGTAAAGCGGCGCCTAAGCCGGCAGCGCGGGCCGAGGAAGCCGAGAAGCAGCCGAAGATTCCAATGGCATCGCCGATTCGTACAGACATGGAAGTGTTCCGCTTCTAGGTCTGGACCGAGTCAAGACAGAGCCCGCCTTGTGCGGGCTTTGTTGTGTCTGGGGAATGAGTAGAAGATCAAAAGCCCCTCACCCCAGCCCTCTCCCGGAGGGAGAGGGGGCCGACCGAGGTGTCTTTCGCTATACATCGACCTGAAAGATCTTGGCGATTGTGGATTCAAAGCAGGGCGTTCAGGTCGGTGTAATTCTGGAATATTCCCCAATCAGTCCCCTCTCCCTCTGGGAGAGGGCTAGGGTGAGGGGCTTTCAAGAGCCGGCGCGGTCTGCAGAACGCCACCCACAAAAAAGCCCGCAGACAATCACTCGTCTGCGGGCTTCTGTGTACCAAGGCTAAAGCTTAAGCCCGACGCTCATGCATCCGCGCCAGTTGCCGCTCGAGCATCGATGGATAAGGCTCCATCAACCGCTCGACACAGCACGCGCCCTCAGGGCTGGCAATCGGGCGGATCCGGGCACGCTGACGGATCAGCGCATCATCACTGATCTTGCGCTCAACCAGCAGCAGGTTGCGGCTGTGTTGCGACAGGGCCAATGCATCCTGTGCCGAATCAGTCAGCAGCAGATCAATCTGACTCAAACCGAACAACTCATCGCCAAGGGTCAGGCCCAACTGTAATTGCAGGGTGATGCCGCTGTCAGCGACTTCGATCTGCAACTGATGACCCAGTGCGCGCAACAGCTCGCCGCAGCAGATCGCGTTGGTCAGGTAGTCGTCGCCGCAGTCTTCGGTGTGGAACAGCATCAGCGTGCTGCCGTCGTTCAGGGTTTCGATTTCACCCTGGTACAACGAAGCAGCCTGATCCAGACAGTCGCGATAGCGCACCTGCAATTCTTCCAGACGTGCCCGAGGCAAACGGCGCAGTTGCTCTTGCGAGCCCAATTGCACCGCCAGCACTGCCGTGTGTTGCGGCACGTTCGGCGTCGCTTTGCGCACGGTCGGTTGCGCGACAGCAATCAAAGACTCGTCACGCAGGTCGGCGAACGCGTCATCGTCATCATCGTCTTCGACGGTGCTGACCACATGGCGCGGTGCAGGCTTCTGCGCGGCCAGCGGGCGGGTTTCGTCGAAGCTCGGGTCGCGCAAGTTGCGCATTTCGAACTCCGGCTCGTCTTCTTCGTCCTCGAGCTCGGGTTCCGGCTCGGGCGCAGGTTCCGGTGCGTAGTTGGCGTGCAACTGACGGGCCAGATCGCCGATTTCATCCTGACGATCTATGCCCGGCGTGTGCTCGTCGATCCGGCGCAGCCAGACGCGCAATTGCAGCAGCGGCGTCGACAGATAGCGGCCCATGCGCAGGCTCAGGGCCAGCGACAGCGCCAACAGAATTGCACTGAGAATGCCCATGCTCTGCAAGCTGATGGTCATCGGCTGCTGGAACTGATCCATGTCCAGGCTGATGCGCAGTTGCCCGGCCGTGACGTCCTGAAAGGTGATCTTGCTCTCGTACATGCCCTCGGCTTCGCCCAACAGGCTGTGCTTGGGCCGCTGACCGGATTCGGCGAGGATGCGGTTATCCACGCTATAGATAGCCGCGTGGGCCACCAGTTTGTTCTTGGTCAGGTTATTGAGCAGCACGTTGAGGCTGAGGATGTCGTTGGACACCAACAGCTCCGTGGCGGAGGTGGCGGTCTGCGTGGTCAGGCTTTCGCCCAGCGCATCGGCCTGCTCGTGCATGGCCTGCTTGAATTGCAAACCCATCACGCCGGCATAGATCACCAGGGCCAAAGCGACCAGGATCACGTTATGGCTGGCAATGCGCAATGCAATCGGTACACGGCGGTGGCGCAGTGCACGGAAGATCAGCAGGAAGAAGTTATCGGTTTTAACTGGCGTGGGCCGGTTCACTTGAGCTCGGCTCTTTTGTCCGTGAAGTTGACGCGCAGTATAGCGACAGGCCCTAGACCGGCAAAGCGCTCGCGGTGCCCGATGGTCACTGAAAGTGGGTAGAATGCGGTTTTTTTCCAGTTGCGGGGGTGCGCGTTGCGCGAAATCGTCCTGATTAACATCACGGGAGTCGACCGTCCTGGTCTGACGGCGGCCATTACGGGTGTTCTGGCCCAGGGTGGCGTGAACATTCTCGACATTGGTCAGGCGGTGATCCACGACACCCTGTCGTTTGGCATCCTGGTTGAAATTCCCGACTCCGAGCAAGGCAAATCGGTGCTCAAGGACATCCTGTTCAAGGGCTACGAGCTCGACCAGCAGGTGCGCTTCACCCCGGTGTCCGAAGAGGATTACCAGCAATGGGTGGGCAATCAGGGCAAAAAACGCCACATCGTCACCCTGTTGACCCGCAAAGTGACGGCTGGCCAATTGCAGGCTGTCAGTTCGATCACTGCCAAATACGGCCTGAACATCGATCACATCGACCGTCTGTCGGGTCGCATGCCGCTGGACACTCCGGCCGACAAGGGCAAGGGCTGCATCGAGTTTTCCGTGCGTGGCGAAGCGGCCGATCCGCAAGCGCTGCGGGCCGAATTCCTCAGTGTCGCGCAGGAATTGAACGTCGATATCGCTTTCCAGGAAGATTCGCTGTTCCGTCGCAACCGTCGTCTGGCGGTGTTCGACATGGACTCGACACTGATCGAAGCCGAAGTCATCGACGAATTGGCCAAGGCTGCCGGCGTAGGCGACCAGGTTTCGGAAATCACCGAGCGGGCGATGGCCGGCGAACTGGATTTCCGTGAGAGTTTCAAAGAGCGTCTGGCATTACTCAAAGGCCTCGACGTCAGCGTGCTGGATTCGATCGGTGCTTCGCTGCGCCTGACCGAAGGCGCCGAAACCCTATTCGCCGAACTCAAGCGTCTGGGCTACAAGACCGCCATCCTGTCTGGCGGCTTCACCTACTTCGCCAAGCAATTGCAGGCCAAACTCGGTATCGATTACGTGTTCGCCAACGAGCTGGAAGTGGTCGATGGCAAGTGCACCGGCGTGGCGATCGAGCCGATTGTCGATGCGCAGCGCAAGGCTGATCTGCTCAGAGAGTTGGCGCACAAGGAAGGTTTGCGTCTGGAGCAGACCATCGCCGTCGGCGACGGCGCCAATGACCTGCCGATGCTGGCGATTGCCGGGTTGGGGGTGGCGTTCCGCGCCAAGCCGTTGGTTAAACAGTCGGCGAAACAGGCGATCTCCACGCTTGGGCTGGACGGTGTCCTGTATCTGCTGGGCTTTCGCGATCGCGACGGGCAGCTCTAAGCCCTTAATTGTCTGAGCGGGCCCCTTCGCGAGCAAGCTCGCTCCCACAGGGGATTTGTGAACGGCACAGATCCAATGTGGGAGCGAGCTTGCTCGCGAAGGGCGCAACTCGGTCTAAAGCGATTTCCATAGAGAATCAAAATCCTCTTCGCTCCCGCCATTTTGCGCGGCCTCCAGCGAGCGATAAGCAAACTGATTGAAGCTGTGCGTGCTCGCCACGCGTCGATCCAGACCGGCGCGGTGTTCCTCGCCCTGGGTGTTGATCAGCACTTTGCTGCCCTCCTGAAACGGCAGGCGCGGTGCCAGCAGGGTCGCTGGCAAGTCGATTGCGCTGATCTGTGGCAACAGCAATCCCCGTAAGTAATGGCTGTGATCGTCCCGCGAGCGCACCAGTTGCAGGCCACACGGCTCGGCATACGGCGCCACCAGCTCGATGCCCATCTGCGTACCGCTGCCGCGCACCTGACGAATCCAGCGAATAACCGCAATGCTCCAGCCCAGACTCACACTGTCCTGAATCCCGAGCATTTCCCCGGCCTGTAATTCGGCGGGCACCTCCTGCGGCCAGCCCAGGCAATAACCGCCGGGACTGTGGTTGATCACCGGGAGCGCATAAGTCGGGTAGTGCTGCGTGCTGTCGGTGCTGTGTTCATCCTCGACCAGATGGTCGTACTGGATTTCTTCGTAGGGCAAAAACTCATCAGCCTTGCTCTGCGGCGCGGCGTCGAATGCCTGGCTCCAACTGTCCTTTTCACCCTTGGCCACGACACTGCTGAAGTTCGCTGCGCGGGCGCCGGGATGTTTCAGCAGATCGCTGAACGTACGCTCACCACCCAGGAAAAAGTGCAGGGCACTCATGCCGACGCACACCGTCAGGCTGCCCTGACCCACGGTTCGCTGGAAACTGCGTTCGGCGGTCTGACCCCAGGTCGCGTGCAAGTGTTGCAGGGTGTCGAAACTGAGCCCCGCCGGGACGGGCAGCAGCGTCGAGGTGTCCTGGCGCAGCAGGTGCGCTTCGATGGCGTTCACCAGTGGCTGTGGATCAAAGCCAAGCAGCCCGGCCTTTTGCTCGCTGCGGAACATACTGCGATAGCGCGGGCCGGCGTCGATTTCAGCACTGACCGCAAACAAGCCATTGGCCGGGCTGCCTGGGTGTAGTTTGAGTAGCGCACTCCACGGCTCCAACACTTCCGCGAGCCGGGCGATCTGGTTCTGGCGCAGTTGATTGCAACGGGCACTGGCCAATAACAGTGTGGCGAGGTAAGTCTGTTCGACGCTCAGTTCGGTCGTCAGGCTAGCGAGATCATCGTGTACGCGGCGTTGTTGCAGCTGCAACTCACACGCGGTGCGATACAGCTGATGCAGCTCGAACCACAGATGTTCCGGCGGTGAACTGTACAACTGCGTCGCGCGCACCAGTTGGCCTTTGAGTGCATGGGTCGCCCGTTGCAGGGCCAGGCTGACCAATGCTGCGCGGTCCTTGCTGTATTTCGGCGCGATGCGCAGCACGATCTGCTTGTAGCCGATGGCCAGATGACTTTGCAGCGCCTGACACAAGTTGCTGATCTTGCGTGAACGCTCGTCGAGCATGATCGCCTGATGCAGAAAGTGCCGCTCCAGGTGCTGGCAGACGAAATAAACCTCGGGACGCAGCAGCTCCAGCAGTTGCAGGCGATTGTCGCTGGGGGTCAGCAATAGGTTGAGTTCGCCGAGGCCTTGATACAACTGGCGGGCGGTTTCACCGATGTTGGCCTTGGGCAGGTCGGCGATCCAGCGCTTGAGATCGCGCGGGGTGGCTTCGCAAAACGACAGGCGCGTTTGCGTCGGGGTTGTGGCGCGTAATTGAAGAGGGGAGATGGTCTGGCTCATGCCAAAAACCATAGCAGCAATTACAGCAGTCTGTGGGAGCCGAGGCGGCTCCCACAGCACGAGCATCAAGCTTTTGGCAGTGCCAGGCCTTGGCCCATCTGCACTGGGGAACCGGCAGCCAGTGCTTCAGCCCATTTCACTTGATCAGGCCCGAACAGCACGATCGCCGTAGAACCGAGCTTGAAGCGACCCAGTTCCGCACCTTTTTCCAGATGAATCGGCGCGCGGGCGGCTTCGTCGTAGCGGAAGGTTTTCAGCTCGCGCTTCGGCGGCGTGACCAGCCCAGCCCAGACGGTTTCGATAGAAGCAACGATCATCGCGCCCACCAGCACAACGGCCATCGGCCCGCGCTCGGTGTCGAAGATGCACGCCACGCGCTCGTTACGGGCGAACAGTTCCGGCACGTTTTCGGCGGTGGTCTGGTTGACCGAGAAGATTCGGCCCGGGATGTAGACCATTTCGCGCAGGGTACCGGCCAGCGGCATGTGCACGCGGTGGTAATCCTTCGGCGACAGGTAAATGGTGGCGAAGTCGCCGCCCATGAACGGCGCCGCATTGGCCGCGTCACCGCCGAGCAGTTCCAGCACGCTGAAGCTGTGGCCCTTGGCCTGGAACACGCGACCGTGCTCGATCGGGCCGAGTTGGCTGACCGCACCGTCGGCCGGGCTGAGGATCGCGCCCGGGGTTTCGTCCAATGGACGCGCGCCGTCTTTCAGGGCGCGGGTGAAGAAGGCGTTGAAGTGCTCGTAAGCGGTCACGTCTTCAACCAGCGCTTGCGACATATCGACTTGATAGCGCTTGGCGAACCAGGTGGTGAAGGCATTCTTGAACCACGGCACACGGCATTCGGCGATGCAGCCGGCAAGGCGCGACAGCAGGTGGTGAGGCAGCAGGTACTGGCTGAGGATAAACAGACGCTCTTTCATTAGTTGTCCTTAAAAACCTTAAATCTCGACAGGCGTATCAGGGTGGTTGCCCCATTCGCCCCAGGAGCCGGCGTAGCCCTTGACCCGCGGATAACCGAGGGACTTGGCCACCAGATATGTGAAGCCCGACCGGTGATGGGTCTGGCAGTGGGTAATGATTTCTTTGTCCTTGGTGATCCCGAGGTCTTCGAGGATCTGCGGCATGTCAGTGCGAATGCGCAACTGACGTGCCTTGTCCATGCCGGCAGTCCACTCGAAATTGACCGCGCCGGGAATATGGCCTGCCTTGGCAGCCAAAACCTTCTCGCCGGAATACTCCAGCGGCCCGCGTGCATCCCAGATCGCCAGATCGGCAGCGCCGAGACGGCTTTGCAGGTATTCGCGCGTGGCGGTCGGCTCTTCATGCAACGTTAACGCGACTGGGCCGCCGACGGCAGGTGGCACCTGGATCGACATTGGCGAACCTTCCGCCAGCCACGCCGGCAGACCTCCATCAACATAGTGGTACTTGTCGTGACCGATCACATCGAGCAGCCAGATGAAACGCCCGGCCCAACCGCCACCTTCGTCGTCATAGACCACGTAGACCGAGTCCTTGCGATGCCCCAGCTCACCGAACAGCGCTTCCAGATCGGCTTTCGCCGGCATCAGGCCCGGTGCTGGCGGTTGGCCGAGCTGGGTGCGTTTCGGATCGACAAAGCGTGCGCCTGGAAGGTGACCTTCGGCATAGCGGGCGGGACTGGTCAGGTCCACCAGGATGAGTTCGCTGGCATCGAGGCGAGGGAGCAGGTCGCTCGGTTCGATAACGAGCGGCAAGCCAGAGAAGTCAGACATGTGAGGTCTCCAGAGCACAAAGGGAGGGATTGTAGCGCAGCCTCATCGGCCACGGCTGCTAAAGCTGTGCAGGGATTTTTCGATGCACTGTGCGGTTTTGCCAAAGGCTTGCACAGTGATGTCGGCGAACGGCCCACCGCCCTGATCGGCGACGACGATCATGATCACCCGGCCGTTATTGACCAGTGAACGCAGGAACAGATGCTCGCCACGGAACAGCGTGCGCAGCCCCGCCGGCAACAGCGCGGAGAATTGCGCATTGTTCTCGGGGTTGATCCGCACCTGTGCCTGCTGCGCGAGCAGTCGTTGCAGGACTTTGCTCTGGCTGACGACAAAGTTCAGCGCGGTGGCTTCTTTCGGCAGGCCAAAGGTTTGATTCACGCGCAGGTTGGACTGTGTGCGATCAGCCATCAGGATCATCACTCGACGCATGCCACTGGCCACCAGCGCATCGCGAGCGGCGACGGTCAGGCTCATGGCATTGGTGAAGCGACTCGGCTCGGCCAGCAGTTCGGCG
The DNA here is from genome assembly GCF_044760045.1 of Pseudomonas sp. NPDC098747. NCBI lineage: Bacteria > Pseudomonadati > Pseudomonadota > Gammaproteobacteria > Pseudomonadales > Pseudomonadaceae > Pseudomonas > Pseudomonas sp. NPDC098747. Next base: position 15,874 of record NZ_JBIWAL010000042.1, read on the forward strand.
CATTGCCGGCGCCACTGGGTCAAGTCCTCGGCATTGGGCGCAGCGGCGGGCAACATCCCGGCGGGCAAACGATGCGTGCCCGACGGCCACAACAACGCAACCGCCGGATGCCACAAGTCAGGCATCGCATGCTGACGCGCACTGTTGGCGGCTTGTTGGTGCAGCTGTTGTTGCACCTCGTCCATCGAAATCTGTAGATAAAGGCTGGTCAGGTACTGCCAGCGCTCGCTGTGTGGACTGTCCCACGCCTGTTGCGCCGACAGCGCCAAGCCGTTGGCCAGCAGCACTGTATTGGCTGGCTGATTGAGCCAGCGGCGCAGCGTTGGGTCTTCGTCGAGTCGGTTTTGCTGACGGAGCGGATGCTCGCTGTCGCGGGCGATGCGCAGCACTTTGACCAGTTCTCGGTGTTCGCTGAGCAGCAACTTATAGCCCTGCTGCACCCAGATCGGCAGATGCCAGGCAGCCACCAGTGCTTCCGCGATTTTCAGCAAAGACACGCCAAACAGTTGCTTTTCGACGGTGTGTGCCGACTCGCCCTTGTGGATCACTCGCAGCTCCCACTCTTCAAGCAATTGCGGATACGTCAGCGCCAGCGGCCACAGCGGCGAGAGGAATAAGAGGCTGCCCCAATGAATGTCCTGCCACAGCCGCGCCAGGCGACTGGCAAAAAAACCGTTGGCCTGTTGCGTTGCGTGCTGGCTGATCATTTGCAGTTGGCGCAGGGCCTTGGGGATCTGCATGAGAGGTTCGGCGGGCAGGCGTGCGAGCAATTCTTCGGTGCGGGCGAGGCCAAGGCGATTGATCGCCACCTCAAGATTTTCTGCCGGCGTGGCCATGTTGCCGTGGGTGTGACGATTGGCCTCACGGATGATGCTCAAGGCCAGCGCCGGGCTGTCCTGCATCAGGTCGGCGATGTCGCGAAGCGAGCTGCGATTATCGCGGATCGCCCGGCAAACCTTGTCGTGTGCCTCTTGCGGAACGGGCAGGCGGACGCTGTCGAGCAGCTTGATCCAGCCGTCGAGAGTGGTCGGTTTTACGTGTGGGACGTTCGTTTCATTAGCCATGTCTGGACGAGATCTTCACTGACTGTAGACGCGCCCGGCATGGGCTAAATTGGCTTTTCGCCTGAACTGGCTATAGTCTGGCGCAGTTTTGCCGATAAGTAGAAGAAGAGATTTTTTAACTTCCGAATATGACCTTGAACCCGACTAAATAAGTACTTTCTACCTATGGCTAAAATTATCGGCATCATCGTCGTAATCGCGAGCGTTCTCGGCGGATACGTGCTCTCCCACGGTAAGATTGCCGCCCTGGTCCAACCCTTCGAGGTGCTGATTATCGGCGGTGCGGCACTCGGCGCGTTCCTCCAGGCCAACCCTGGCTACATGACGATGCACGTGCTCAAGAAATCCCTGAGCATGTTCAGTTCGCGTTTCAGTCACACCTTTTATCTTGAGGTGCTGGGGCTGATCTACGAGATCCTCAACAAGAGCCGCCGCGAGGGCATGATGGCCATCGAAGGTGACATCGAGGATGCCGCCGCGAGCCCGATCTTCGCCAAGTACCCGACAGTGCTCAAGGACGAGCGCATGACTGCGTTCGTCTGCGACTACCTGCGCATCATGTCTTCCGGCAACATGGCTCCGCATGAGCTCGAAGGCCTGTTCGACATGGAACTCTACAGTCTCAAGGAAGACCTCGATCATCCGGCTCACGCGGTCAACGGCATTGCCGACGGCATGCCCGGGTTTGGTATCGTCGCGGCGGTATTGGGCATCGTGGTGACCATGGCTTCGCTGGGCGAAGGTGATCAGGCATCCATCGGCCTGCACGTGGGGGCGGCACTGGTGGGTACCTTCTTCGGTATTCTCGCCGCCTACGGCTTCTTTGGTCCCCTGGCGCACTCTCTGGCGCACGATGCCAAGGAAGAGCTGAACGTTTACGAAGCCATCAAGGCGTCGCTGGTGGCTTCGGCTTCCGGCATGCCGCCATCGCTGGCGGTCGAATTCGGTCGCAAGGTTCTGTACCCGGCCCACCGTCCAAGCTTTGCCGAGCTGGAACAAGCCGTTCGCGGTCGCTAAGTCATGGAAAATAATCAGCCGATTATCATCAAGCGCGTCAAGCGCATAGCCGCGGGGCATCACGGCGGGGCGTGGAAAATCGCCTTCGCCGACTTCGCCACGGCGATGATGGCGTTCTTCCTGGTGCTGTGGCTGCTGTCCACCGCAACGCCAGAGCAGAAGATTGCTATCGCCGGCTACTTCAAAGACCCGGTCGGCTTCTCCGAAAGCGGCACGCCGTACATCATCGATCTGGGCGGTACGCCAACGCTGGCGCCGGAAAACACCCTCAACCCCGAGGTGAAGTCCCAGCCGCAACCGGACAAGGTCACCGTTGACACTGAACAAGTCGAAGGCATGGCCGAAATGGTCGAGAAAGAACGCCTGGAACTGTTGCTGCAAGAATTGCAGAACAAGGTCGACGAAAACCCGCAATTGCAGAAATTCAAGGACCAGATCCTTTTCGAAATCACGCCGAACGGCTTGCGTATCCAGATCATGGACGCCGAGAATCGGCCGATGTTCGACTCGGGTTCTGCACGCCTGAAGCCGTACTTCGAAGACATCCTGCTGGCCATGGCCGACACCATCAAAGCGGTGCCAAACAAGATCAGCATCAGCGGCCACACCGACGCCAAGCCGTATATAGGCACCGGCGACTACGGTAACTGGGAGCTTTCGGCCAACCGCGCCAACGCCGCACGGCGTGCGCTGATCGCGGGCAGTTATCCTGACGCGCAAGTGGCGCGGGTGGTCGGTTACGCCTCGTCGGCATTGTTCGACAGGGAAAAACCGTTCAACCCGGTCAACCGCCGCATCGACATCGTGGTGCTGACCAAAAAGGCTCAGGCGGCCATCGAAGGTGCGCAAGGCCCCGACGCTGCGAAGCCAGCTGAACAAGGTCAGAACGGCGCCGCTCCGGCAACGCCGGTCGACCCGAACGCCTTGCCGGCGGATCAGCAGCCGGTGCCTGCGCACGAGTTGCGCGAACGGCTGAACCTGTTCGACGACGCCGCGCCGAAACCGGCTGCGCCGGGGAGTGCGGCGCCAGCGCCGACTGCTCCAGCAGCCACTGCACCGCCCCCCGCAACGAAGCAGTGACCCACAAAAAGCCACGGTAACCGTGGCTTTTTTGTTTCTGCCTGCGTCGCAATGAGCAGTCGCAGTTTTCGCAATCACGGAAGATCAGTTATGGAAAGACTCAAAGCCTATTTTCAGCGGCACGGCAGCGCACCCTTCAAGTTTGGTGAGGGGCGGGTCAGTGGCTACATTTCGGCCACCCTCGGGCTTTTGAGCTTGCTGGCGGTGTTCTGCTTCCTGTTTCCCGAGTGGCTGACCACAGCCGAACTGCGCAAGGTCTACGACGAGCAATTCGCGCGCACCACGCTGCTGCTCGGGCTGGTGGTGTCGTTCAGCCTCGGCACCCTGAATATCCTGCTCAACAAACGCAAACGCTTGGGCATTACCGGGCTGGTTGCGTCGGGGCTGGCAGTGTTTCTCGGCGGCACCAATGTGCAGGTCAGCGAGATTGGGCAGACGCCGTACTCGCTCGGTCTGGACTGGTTTGTCCTGGCGTTGCTGGTGTCGGCCATCGTGTTTATTCCTCTGGAAAAGCTTTACTCCAAAAACCCCGAGCAAAACATCCTGCGTCCGCACTGGCGTACCGACCTGACCTACTTTTTCGTCAGCCACATGCTGGTGCAGTTCATCCTGATTTTCATCACTGCCTCGTCGAGCTACATCGCCGGGTGGGCGATGTCGCCGAGCTTGCAAACCAGCGTGCAAAGTCTGCCGCTGGTGGTGCAGTTCCTGCTCGCCGTGTTGGTCGCGGATCTCGGTCAGTACTGGCTGCATCGGCTCTATCATGTGGTGCCATGGCTGTGGCGCATCCACGCGGTGCATCACTCCAGCACGCACATGGACTGGCTCGCGGGCTCGCGCGTGCACTTCATCGAAATCCTGCTGACCCGCACCGGCGTACTGGTGCCACTGATGCTGCTGGGCTTCGCGCCGCAAGCGTTGAACGCCTACGTGATTCTGGTTGGCGTTCAAGCGGTACTGGCCCACGCCAACGTGCGGATCAACGGCGGCTGGCTGAATTACCTGATCGTCTTGCCGCGCTACCACCATTGGCACCACGCCCGGCACAAAGACTACATCTACAAAAATTACGCGATCCACACGCCGCTGGTGGACATGCTGTTCGGCACCTTCAAGCTACCGCCGAAAGAATGGCCGGTGCGTTACGGCGTGTTCGGTAAGGAATTGCCGGGCGGGATTGTGCGTCAGCATCTCTATGCGTTTAAAAAACCTGAGCCGAAGTAGGGCAGGTGGATGTGAAAAAGCCGCGATGATCGCGGCTTTTTTGCATCTGTCAGAACCCGCGCCGGATGCGGTTTTTCAGTTGATCATGGAAAACTTCAGCGTTGCGTTTATAAGTGCCCTTGACGGATTCATTGCTCGAATCCAGCGTCATCGAACGCTTGCTCGATACCTCTTCACGATATGCATCAATAAAGAAATTCAGATCACTGTCCGTGCTCAGCTTCGGCCACTTGTCCAGATACAACGGTAACTCCGCTGGCCCGGTCTTGAAGGAACAGATCCGCCGGTTGCTGATGGTCGCTTCGCCGATTTCAAACGGCACCCACCACGACAACGCGGTTTTTTCCGATACCACCGCCAGCAGGTGCGTGCATTCGGTGATGTTGCGCGTGATGACCCCGGTGATGTCGTCGGTGGTCTGCGACTCCGGGTCCAGCACGTCAAGGTAGGTTTTGATGTTGGCCTGGATCAGGCGGCTGTTGATGGCAATCGCATGGGCGCGATCCATGTGGCGGTAGCTGATGAAGACTGGCATCAGAAGTGTCCTTTGAGGGCGAGTTCGCGGTAGTAGGCGCCGAGGGCGGTGAGGCGGCAGCCGGTGGAGTTAATGGCGGCGTAATACATATGCTCGGCGTCCATCGGTTCGATCAGGCTGTGGCGATTACACTTTTGCAGCTGGGCGAAGACTTCGCCGTGTTCCGGGTTGAAAGTGGCTTCGGTGGGTTCGTAGCTGGGATCGAGCGGGAAAACGGATTCGGCTTCGGCAAACCATTCGGGGAGTTTGCGCAGAATTTCCTTGGGGATCAGCGGTGAGACTTCGCGCAGGGAAATGAATTGCGAGACGTTGGTCTTGAACACCGGACGCTGTTCCCAGGCATCGAGCGCATTGTCGACGAAGGAATAGAGACTGCCGGGGGTGATTTTGCCGAGGATGTTGGCTGCGCCGCCATGCAGCGCCTGCAACAGCAGGCCGGTGAACACGCCGTGTTGTGCGCCCTCCATGGCCGGCTCTTCCTTTTTGCACGCCGTCAGAATCGTCATGCCCTCGGCAACCACGCTGCTTTCACTGCGTAAGGCGCGCACCTCGCCGGCCGCGCCGCTTTGGCAGCAGTCGAGGATGATCACCTTGTTTTTGATCTTGGTGGCCTTGGTTGCCCAGTTGAGAATGTCGCTGATGCGGATGCCGTCCTTGGTGTTTCGGTAATCCTGCGGCAGCAGCATGCCTTCATCATTATCGGTGTCGAAGCCGCCATGCCCGGCGAAGTACAGCAGCGCGACGTTGCAGTCGCCGGAAAACAGTTCACGAATCTGGTCTTCGAGTTTCCCCCGGCTCAGGTCATCCTCGGCGGACGTCAGCACGACATTTTTGAAGTTGGGATCGCCATTGGCGTCGGTTTTCAGTACGGAGGCCATGGCCATGGCATCGTTGCAGCATCCGCTCAAGGGCGAAACATGCGTGTAGTGATTGATCCCGATAAACAGTCCCTTGCGCATGATTACACCACCGTGTGCTGGCGAATGGCACTGATGATGCTCTTGGTGCTCCAGGCGCACTCGGCGTGCGCCGCATTCCGCACCACGGTGGAAATGCGCTCGGCGCTGAACGGTTTGATCGCGATGATTACCTTGCCCATGCGCCTGGCGATCTCGATTTCCTTGTTGATCCACTTGCTGTAGGTCGAATACATCCCGGCCATGATCAGCACTGCCGAGCAGGGCCGGATCTTGTTTTCGATGGCCAGTTCAAGTTGCTTGTCGTTTTGCGCACCCATGATCGGGTTGTGCGGTGGTACGGAAAAATTCTTGAAGGTGAAATCTGGCTGCGCGCCGAGCAGGCGTACCAGATTGTCGTGGGCGTCGGCGTAGTTCCACGAATGGCTGATGAACAAATGGTAGGTTTGCATGGGGTTCCTCGGAGGTCGCGAAAGTGCGAAGGAAGAACCGAATGTAGGCATCTGCGCGATGCCTACAAGGTGTGCGCGGCAAAAGAGAAATGTCCTGCAAGCAGGCGTGCAAAGGCCTTACAGAAAGGTCTGATGTTTAAGTAATCAGGGAGTTTGTAGGGAAAGCTCCGACAGCCGGCAGCACCTGAGACAGGCGCCGCCGGCTTGGCTGTTTAATAGCCGTTTTCAGGCAGACTGGCGATGATCGAGCGATAGCTGTTCATGCGTTGCTGCTGCACGCGGCCTTCTTCCAGCCCCTTGAGCAATGCACAACCTGGTTCGCGGTCGTGCTTGCAGTCGCGGAAGCGGCAGGTGCCGAGCAGGTCGTTGAATTCGATGAAACCGGCTTCGACGTCGGCGCGGCTGACGTGGCCGAGGCCGAATTCGCGGATACCCGGGGAGTCGATCAGCTCACCGCCACCGGGGAAGTGGAACAGCCGCGCGGTGGTCGTTGTGTGCGTGCCCTGGCCGGACAGCTCGGACAACGGCCCGACGCGGGTTTCGACTTCTGGCAGCAGGCTGTTGACCAGCGACGACTTGCCGACGCCGGACTGGCCGACGAATACGCTGATGCGCCCGTCGAGCTGCTGTTGCAGTTGTTCCATGCCGTTGCCGTGGTGCGCCGAAACTTCCAGCACCGGATAGCCGAGCGTGCGGTAAACCGCCAGCAGCGCGTTCAGCGCCGGGGCGTTCTGCTCGTCGATCAGGTCGAATTTGTTCAGCAGCAACAGCGGACGGATGCCGGCGTGTTCGGCGGCTACGAGGTAGCGGTCGATCAGGTTGGCATGCGGCTCGGGCAGCGGGGCGAAAACGATGACGATCATGTCAACGTTGGCGGCGACCGGTTTGAGCTGGCCACGGCTGTCCGGGCGGCACAACTCGGTGGTGCGCGGCAGTTGCGCGACGATCACACCGATGCCTTGGTTGCCGGCACGCCAGACGACGGTATCGCCGGTCACCAGTGCTGGCAGGTTGGCGCGCAAGTGGCAACGGAATACCTGGCCGGCGAGTTCACCGTCCTTGGCCTCGACCTCGACCTGCACACCGAAGTGCGCGATCACCAGGCCGGTCTGTTCCGGGCCCAGGTCGCCACCTTCAAGTGCCTCGACAGCTGAGGACTCGCGTTTGGCGGCGCGTGCGGCGCGCTCGCCCTGAATTTTTTCGATGCGCCAGTTTTGACGTCGATTGAGTTGGCGTTTGGCCATGGGTGTTCCGTCTGAAGAATGCAACGATTAGGTAAAACGGCCGCGAGTTTAGCACGCCCTGCCACCGGCCTAGGCTAAACTGCGCAGCATTGCCTAGGAGCCGAAATATGCAAAACCCGCAGAATTTGATCTGGATCGACCTGGAAATGACCGGTCTGGATCCGGACAACGACGTCATTATCGAAATGGCCACTATTGTCACCGACAGTGACCTCAACACCTTGGCCGAAGGTCCGGTAATCGCCATCCACCACAGCGACGAAGTCCTCGCGCGCATGGACGAGTGGAACACCCGCACCCACGGCAACTCCGGCCTGACCCAACGCGTTCGCGAAAGCCGCGTCAGCATGGCTGAAGCCGAAGCTGAAACCATCGCCTTCCTCGAGAAGTGGGTGCCGAAGGGCAAGTCGCCGATCTGTGGCAACAGCATCTGCCAGGATCGTCGCTTCCTTTATACCCACATGAAGGCGCTGGAAAGCTACTTCCACTACCGCAACCTCGATGTGTCGACTCTCAAGGAACTGGCCGCGCGCTGGGCACCGGACGTGCGCGATAGCTTCAAGAAGGGCAGCACGCACCTGGCGCTGGACGACATCCGCGAGTCGATCGCCGAGCTGCAGCACTACCGCAAGCATTTCATCAAGTTCTGACATCGGCGAACTTAGCTGTCGCCCTCTTTTGGTGCCATGGCGAAGTGAGTAGACTGCGCGCCTTCCTGCAAGGATCGCCACCATGTTGCTGATGCTCTACCTCGTCGCTATCACCGCCGAAGCCATGACCGGCGCCCTGTCTGCGGGCAGGCGCGGAATGGATTGGTTTGGCGTGGTACTGATCGCCTGCGTCACGGCATTGGGCGGCGGTTCGGTGCGCGACGTGCTGCTCGGGCATTACCCGCTGACGTGGGTCAAACACCCGGAGTATCTGGTGCTGACATCGGTGGCGGCGATGTTCACCGTGTTCACCGCCCGCTGGATGCGTCACCTGCGCTCGCTGTTTCTGGTGCTCGATGCGGTCGGTCTGGTGGCATTTACCCTGATCGGCTGCATGACCGCACTGGAAATGGGCCATGGCATGCTCGTGGCGTCGGTCAGCGGCGTGATCACCGGCGTATTCGGCGGCATCCTGCGCGATATCTTCTGCAACGATATTCCGTTGATCTTCCGTCGTGAGCTGTACGCCAGCGTCTCGTTCGCGGCTGCGTGGTGCTACATGCTCTGCCTGTATCTGAATGTGCCGAGTGAACAGGCGATTCTGATTACGCTGTTCGGTGGATTCCTGCTGCGCTTGTTGGCAATCCGTTTTCATTGGGAAATGCCCAAGTTCGTCTACAACGACGAGCATTGATACTAATTGCAGTCAACATTGTTTTTCATAAATAACTCTGTTTGTTATTCGTGATTTACAGTGTGTGCATGTTTCTTACATTTTTCATTTTGCTGCCGATTTGATAGTCGTGTTATTTCTTTAGTCGATTGTTTGTTTAAAGTCGATCTGCCAAGTAAACACTACGTCAAAGGAATTGCATTATGGGTGAAAATATGGACGAAGCACAAAATCAGGTTGCACATTTAGGCGCTGTCGCCGGTATTGCCAGTTTCAAAGTAAAGTTTGATGCCGGTGACGCTACCCGGAGCAAGTCTCTGTTCGGTAATGGCCGCATGCAGGTGAAAGTACAAGTTCTGGTGTCCGCCGTTGACATGAACGGGAATGCAGTGCCCATTCCGGCTGAAGTAATGAACAGCATTGAGCTTATTCATTACGGCAGTGGAAAGACATTGCGCACTGGCTGGACCGCAAGCACCGAGCAAGGGCGATTTACCCTTGAGGCACCAACGTCGGTCTTGGCCACGCCGGGTCTCGACCAAGAGGCAGACGATGACATGCTCCATCCTCAGGTCCGTACCTTCTGGGTGTCTTCCTCCGTCGCCGGGACGACCCAGGTCGCCGCGCGGCTGTCCTTGGCCGGGCAGACGATTCGCACCAACGCAAGCACTTTGTCCAGTATCCACGACAGCAGCGTAACCCTTGAAGCACAACAACCTTTGGCCTATGCCCTCGATCAGTTCCGCTGGCAGGCAACCCGACGTGGCAATGAAGAGCCGGGTAATCGAATCTGGAACCATTACCTCGGGTTGTATCCACAAGGGCAGCAAATCAAACTTGTCGAGTGGGTTGCCGATGGCGTAGCCACGCAATCCAATCACTGTTTTGCTTATGCCAATAAACTTGGCGAAACATCGACCAACTATTTTTCGGGCTTCATGATTAACCCAAGTGAGAAGGCAGTCGACCTGTTCTTGCCGTTTAACGGGGACGCTATTGCCTACACATTCTTCTCTGATGCAATAACGCGGGAGACAAAAAAATATTCTGTAAGGGTCAATGATCGCGACGGAGAACTGACCGTGGTGCAAGCACTGTCCGAATACTCGGCAATCGAGCGTGCTCAGAAGCGTGGCGACGTATTTCACTTTCGTGCCATCGATCAACACGGTACGGAACATAAACTGGCGATTCGCACGGATTTTGCAGCACGCACTTTTGGTCTGGAGCGAGGGTAAGCTCGGTATCTCTCAACTTTCATACGTTGGATGTGGTAGACATATATACCGTTTCACAGCGGACATACCGATAAGCTGAGCTTCTCAAAGGTCAAGTATTAGAAGTTCAGCGTACTTGTACATATGTCATGCGTTGACTCTGTAGTACTGCAGGGTCTTCGCAACCACACCTCAAGGATGAGAATTCATGGCTGGCAAACCGCCAAAGATCAAACCTGCGCCAAACAAAACCCCCGATTTTAACGCTGACGGCCCGCACCGGCCACCGCGTGTCTATCTCCCCTCGCCTTCCGTGTCGCATCGCCCGGATCCACTGCTGCCTTCCTACAATTTGCACGCGGCCGCAACCGTGGAGGTCATCAGCGTAACTCCGAGCCTGATGCCCCCCGCGATCGCTAACGCCGGGGGAATCGTTGCGATGTCCGCTTTGTCGAATTATTGGATACCCGTCTCAAAAAAACTCGGCGAGGCCGACGCGCAGGGCATCCGGGAGTTGAAGCAACGCCACTATGTAGCCGTTGATGAAGAGCATTTTGTGCAAGTGGTCAGGGACGCCGAAAATGGGTTGTTCCGCGCCACAGTCACCAGAGAACGCAAGGCGTCCGGCCCGTTTCTCAAGCCGGATAACGAGGGTAAATTCTGGCACCCGGTGGATGGCAACTCGGTATACGGGCAAACGGCAGAACTGTTTCACCGCATGGGTTACTCCATCGACGAGTTTTCCGATATCGCAGTCGCACGCATTTTTGCAGTGAGTGGCATTGATGAAACGCTGGCGCGGCATACGCGTATTGGCTTTCACCCTCCCGCGCTGCTTCAGGACACCCTCAGGCGATTCAGTCTCGATCAGAAAATGGACCGCACGGCAAAACAGGATCGCGCAGCGCTTTTTCAAAAGCATGAGCGCGCATTCGAACTCGACTGCGATGAAAACACATTGCAGATACGGCGAATTTTCCCTGACTTGCCTAAAACTTTTGCCGAGGCGATATCGCGCGATACAAGCGCCGCCGAGCGTCTGCATATGCACAATCAACCGGGCATACCACGGCGAGTGGCGGAAGAGGCACTGGGGGCTCTGCGGGAGATTCGACTGACAAGAGCCGTCGAAGGAATTTATTTGAATGCCGTCTCCAATCCTGACAGTGATCTATTGGCGCTGCACATGATCGGAAGTCTCGTGGATTGGCCGCAACAGGTTCGAATCGAGATGCGTCGGGGCGCGCCTGACGGGGATCTTTTGACCGCTATCGGCGATGCCCGGTCACCGGTTCGTCGCGTGCTGATTCGGCAGGATGCAGGCTATGTACTGCAAAGCACTGACGGCCCGTCACCTCAAGCGGTGAACGATCTGAATTCGGCTGTCTGGTTCTCTTTGTCGCCTTCACAGCGTAAGGCGCTGGGTTTGACAGAGGGTTCAGGCGCGGATTTACAACAGCTGACCCGTGGACAACCCTTGCCTTCGCGTCAGACCGTAAGCGAAGTGCTGGGGTTGGAACCGCTGCCATATGCTATCGACGCTGCCATCTCGCAGTACCGGCAGGCGGGGCATCTGAGAGGCGGAGCCGATGACAACCCGGCACCGCTGAAGCCCGTTGTTGATCGGGTTCGTGATCTCTACCCGGGGATTTCGGACGCAGATGTGGCGACGTTTATCAATGAGCGTTTACACAGCGATCCGTCCGGTGTTTTGATTCGGCTGGAGAAAGAATTCGCAGGGCTACGCCAGGATTTGAAGATGTGGAGTACCAAGGCGCCTCCACATCCGACAGAGGGGATGGCATGGAGCCCCGATGCACTTGCCGATCAATTACAGATGCGTCAGAAGTTCAGCGCACTGCTGCAAGATATCTGGCAACGCAAGTCGGTTTCACAATGGGGGTACGGCGACTACCATTTTTCGTCGTTCTTCGATTTTTCGGGTGAATTACCAAAGTTATCTGCCAGATTCGAGTATGTAACAGAGTTAGTATTGTCAGCAAAAAAACCGGGCGCGCAGATAGGTGCATTTCTTGACAGTTTTCCAAATGTTCAAAATCTGCTAGTCACCGGCGTAGAAATGGAGGCTTTTTCCCCAGGGATTTTTCAAATGCGTGAATTGCGTCAGCTTATGCTGCGTAATTGCTCGCTCAGGCTTTCTGAAGTAACGGCCGAGGGGTTGTCACGAATAGAAACTCTTACCTATTTGAGTCTTGAACACAATCCTCTGACAGTCGCTCCGCACGTAGGCTATATGCGAGGTTTAACGGAACTGATGCTGTACGACACCCATCTTTCCGAAATGCCTTCAGGCATAAGTGAGCTGAAAGAACTCAATGTGTTGACATTGCACGATAATTCTATTTCTGATGTGGGGGGTGAACTTTTGGATATCCCGGACACACAGGATCTATTCGTCGATCTGTTGAATAACCCTTTGAATAACGCGTCGAGACAAAGGATTGCCCAGTATCTGGAGCAAGCCAGCATGGATCGTAAAATAGAAATCCAGATAGATGAGCCGCTTTCAGATGTGCAATCCGACAGTGACTCTTCAGAGGGGGGGTACTGGACTGATTCAGGCAGTAACTGATTGTTGAAGGAAGTAACGGTAAGCCTTGTTTGTTCAGCAAGCTTTGGAAAATATAAATGGCGTCGTAGCCCCCTCCTGTTTTCGGTATGACCAGAAGCAGGATGGAAGGGGGCATGCAATACAGGAGTTCAAAGGAGGCAAACAGCAATTTCGAATGCCATGACAGGAAGTCTGCGTATTTGGATTGTTTGTGGGTTTCTGTGTGTTTCGTGAGTTTGTATATTTTATTGTTTCGCCACTTGTATCTGTTCACAACTTGTCAGATGTTCGTGGTTTTATTGTTGTGGGGTTCATGTGTCAATACTCCTGCTTGTCTCGAAAGGGGCGGAATTTATTAATTATCCAGGTGTTATTGTATGCATGATGAACCACTTAATATTTCACGAATTGAAGTAAAGTTAGACTCCGTAAGGTCCGGCCGACATAAAACGCTTTACGCCAATGGTCGCATGCAAGCGCGCGTATTGGTACTTATCCACGGAGTCGATAACAATGGGGACGGTGCGTCCCTGTTTGGGCATCCCGCATTGCAGTCTCTGCGCTTGATTGCCTACAACGGCGCTCGACCTCTTGAAGGTGACTGGAGCGTATCTGTGCAGGAAAATCGCTATGCCCACGAAATGTCGGGAGGGGCACCGCTGGTTACAGAGATCCAGCGGGTTAGTGACAACCGAATAAGTGACGATGCGGATCCGGTGCAAACTTTCGAGTTTTGGGTTTCCGCGTCCAGGCCGGGCATTATGGAAGTGGCTGCCGAAATTGTCATGAACGAAGTGGTATTACGAAGCAACGGTGTCGGCTTTGACAGCAGTATTACGCTGGAAGCGATACCACCGAAAGAGTATCCCCTAAGCAGTTTTTCATTAAGTAAATATGATGAGGCGCAGCAGAGGGCTCAATTTGATTCGGTCCAGAATTATCATATTGGACTTCACGCAGAGGGCCGGCAAATTCATCTCCTTGACTGGTACAGCAGTGAGGTGAAACTGCATGCTTATGATTCCGAGGCTGCGGTGCAGGTCTACTTGTCTGGAAATATTCCCGGCACTCTGGATGGTCGAAGAAATTTCTATGGCTACATGGCACCGATTTATGGGCTAAAAGCGCGAGTTCGCAGTCCGCTCGGTCCTATGACCGTGGCTATTAATAAAGTGCTCGGGCAATTGACGCTTATTCAGTATATTTCTGCTGATTCTCAAGAGGGTCGCGAAAATGAAAGTGCATTCGAATTTGCAGTGATCGATGAATTCGGTTCGGAGCACAGGCTCTCTCTCGATGGTGATAAAGAGCAACGCACTTTTATTCTGGGTCACTCCAAGCGGTCAATGAAACAACTTGTGTGACCTTCTCTCGGTTGGTCAGCGTGTTTTTTGTTGGCCCGCCGGATTGGGGAATATCTGGATGTTGGAAATAGAGGGCGTTGCTCCATGAAAAGTAATTCATCTTCTGCTGTTCATTCAAATGCTTTCAACTTCGGTGAATTTGTTTCCGGTGGGGTTGATCCGCGTACCGGCATGTATACGTGCGCCTTGTCGTTGGGCAAGTTGCATTCGGCGGATCTCAATGGTCCTGATCTTGCTCTGTCACTGGGTTTCAATCCACTCAGTCAGGTAGATACCGGTTTCGGCGTGGGCTGGTCTTTGACCATGACCCAATACGACTTGCGCAGTAAAGTCATGACGCTGGCCAACGGTGAGCGTTACAAGGCTGTCGAGACGTCTACCGACCTGAAGTTCAAGGAAATGAAACTGCAAACCGCCAAAGTACTGGTGACTGGGGCTGGACGCTATGAGGTCCGTTACAAAGATGGTCGGCGTGAACTGCTGAAAGTAATGGCCGCCACTCAGATCGCGGTAGTGGAAAAAATTATCGCGGCAAACGGTGTGAGCATCATGTTCAAGCATGGTTCGTTCAATCAGTTTCCCATGCTGACCGAAATCAGTGATGCCAAGGGATGCCTGCTGAGAATCGCACGCAAGTCAGGTCAGGTGACATTGACCCGGCATCCCGATACGACGTCCAGCTCCGACTACAAGTTGATCTTGAAAAATAGTCTGGTAACGGCAATCGAGCTACCGGTCGGTAAAGGCTGGGACCTGGAATATGAACTCATTGATGAGGCCAGCTATCTGCACCGCGTCGTCAACCCTTTGCGCGGCGTAGAAATCATTCGCTACAAGCTGCAAGGTCACCATTTCATCACTGGCGTGGAACAGACACTGCCGTTTGTCATCGCGCACGATATTTACCCAGGGCGTGGCCAACCCTGGCTCTGCAAGGCGTACACGTACTCCGATCGTAACTTTCTCGGGCATGGTCTGATTCCCGCCAAGGACGATGACGGGGATCCTCTCTATCGAGCGCCTGGCAACTACGTCTACACCTCGGACGAGCAGTTGGTGGTGAGCGGCAAGGTACACACGCGCATCAAACGCACCTACAACAAATTCCATTTGCTGATCGCAGAGGTTACGACTTGTGGCGACGCGCAGACCTCGACCGCCACTGAGTATCACTGTTCCGTCAGCAAGCCATTCAATGAGCAGCCGGCTCAGTTTCGCATGCCGAAAGTTCAGACAGTGACCTACCTCGATCGGCGCACCAGCCAGGAGCGCAAGGAAACCACCGTCACTGAGTTCGACGCCGAAGGTAACTTGCTCAGGTACGTCGAGCCGAGTGGGGTGACGACGTTGTCGGAGTTTTATCCGGCAAGCGGTGGGGACAATTGCCCGGAGGATCCGCTGGGTTTCGCCAGGTTCCAGAAGAAGAGGACGATTACCGCTGCGGCAGCGGGTGGACCCTCGACTGTCACGTATTACGACTATGCGCTGCATCCCGCGCTGGACGGTGCGGAACTGGCATCTGTCTTGCCGATGGCGGAGCGTGATTTCGAGCTTGTGGAGGGGGTTGAGGTTCTGCGCTCGAAAACCGAACGCAGTTACCTCGATACGCCAAAGGACCCGCTCAAGCACGGCGCCACGAAAGAGCAAAGCGTTACCCGAAACGATAAAAAGATCTGTACGGAATTTTCCTATGAGCTCGAGGGCACCAGACTGCGGGTGATTTCCAGCACGCGCGGGTTTGATGATTCGCTGCAGACCAGTGAAAAAGTGCTCTCGACGCAGACCGGCTTACAGTTGGCAGAGGTCGGCGTCGATGGTGAGCACATCGAACATGAATACGACGCGATCGGCCGAGCACTGCGCAAAACGGTTGCCCCCGGCACGCCCTACGCGGCCTCTACCGAGTGGGCCTATCTGGCCGCCAGCAAAAAGCAGCCCGCCACGATGGTGACTACGGATTCGGCTGGCGGCGAGCAGAGAGTGGCCTATGACGGTCTGGAACGGGTGATCACCGTTCAGGAAAAGGACTGCGACCATCCTGATAAGGAGGGGCTCATTCATACTCGCACCCTTTATTGCGCCATGCATGATTCGGCGGGCCATAGGGTGAAATCGACGTTAACCGATTGGCGCGATGGCGAGTCCTTCCCGGCTGTGACTCACTACGAATTCGACAGTTGGGGGGAAGTCAGCAAGACGCTCCATGCCGATGGACGAATCGAACATAGCGTGGCTGATCCGGTCCTTCGCCAGCAAACGAATTGGCTTGAGGGGATGGGCAAGACCGTTACCCTCGTCAACGATTTTGGCAAACCGCTGAGCATCGAGAGCTTCAGTCTGAAGGGCAAGAGCCTCGGTAAAATCGGTTACACCTATGATTGGCTAGGGCGCACAACCTGCCAGACGGATGCCGTCGGTAATACCACTCGCTATGAGTACGACGCTTTCGGCAGGTTGACCCGCAGTGTCCTGCCCGACGCCAGCGAAGTGGTCACCGACTACGCCGACCACAGCGACGAGAGGGTGCCGGTCAAAATCACTGTCGATGGCAAGATCCTGGGCGAGCAAACCTACGACGGTTTGAATCGATTGACGGCAAGCACCGTGGGCGGACGCAAGTCCGAGGCCGGTTATGAAGCAGGGTTCAGTCAGCCGAAGTGGTACAAGAGCGCTGATGGCAAGAAAACCGAATTCACCTATTTGCGCCAACTGGGTGGCGTGCTGACTGAGCGTAAGTCGGGGGCGTTGCTCAAGACGATGGCTTACGACCCCGCCAATGGTCATCTCTTGAGCTGCACGGAAAACGGCAGGGAGTGTCGCTTTACGTATTACCCTTCCGGGCGCATCAAAACCGAAACGACTACCTACGGTGCTATCAGCAATGAAACTTCCTTCACCTATTCGTTTGAGGGGCGACCGGTTAGCCATGTCGATGTCCTCGGATGCGAAACCAGATCCGAATACGATGAGCATGGCCGCTTGCTTTCAACCTCGCAGGGTTCGCTGAAAACCGAATTCCACTACAGCATCCAGACGGGAATGCTGGAATGGACAAAGACCGAAGAAACTGCGCTCAAGCGTCAAATGATCACGCGGTTTGCCTATGACGATATCGGTCGTGAAAGTTGCCGGACTTTCGAAGTCAAGGGCCAGCCCGACCAGACACTGGCGTCGACTTATACGCTCGCCGGTAAGCTGGCGCGCAAGGTGTCCAAACGTGGCACGCAAGTGTTGCGCGATGAACAATTTGTCTATGACGTGCGCGGGCGTCTGATCCAGTACGACTGCACCGGCACCCAAAAGCCTCGGGATCCGTACGGCAAAGAGATTGTTCAGCAGACGTTCACATTTGATGCACTGGATAACATTCTCACCGTACAAACGCGGTTCCCGCTGGGTGTGAATCTGACCACTTTCAGTTATGACAATCCGGATCCAGTGCAACTCAGCGCAATCCGGCATTCCCACGCCGACTATCCAGCGGCAGTGACGCTGGAATACGACGCCAACGGCAGGATGATCAAGGATGATCAGGCGCGGACCCTGGCCTATGACGCGTTTGGGCGTCTTGAGCAGTTGACCAGTGCCCAGGGCTCAGTGATTCGCGGCTACCACTACGACGGCTCCGACCATTTGGTCGAACTGTCGCAACCGAATACGCCAACGGCTCAGCGTTACTACCATGGCGGTCGGGTCGCCAACGAAGTCAGTGGCAAAAATTCATCCAGTGTGGTGCGCCACGGTGGCTTGCTGGTTGGGCAACAACAAGTCGGTCTGAACGCCGGTTCGCAACTGCTCGGCACCGATCAACAGCAAAGTGTGTTGGCTGAGCTGGACAGTGGGCCTCTGACTGATTGTGCTTACAGCCCCTACGGGCATCGTCCTGCCGATGGTGGATTGTTCAGTCTGGTAGGGTTCAACGGCGAGCAACTGGACCGGGTGACCGGCCTTTATCTGCTGGGCAACGGTTACAGAGCCTATAGCCCGACACTGATGCGCTTTCTCGGTCCCGACAGCATGAGTCCTTTCGGCGAGGGCGGATTGAATGCCTACGTCTATTGCCTGGGCGATCCTGTCAATCGCGTTGACCCTACGGGGCATATGTCCTGGCAGTCGGTCCTGGGCATCGGCCTCAGTATTCTCGGTGTCGTTGCCAGCGTGCTGACCATGGGTGCCGCAACGCCATGGGCACTGGCTGCGGTGGGGCTGGCAGTTGCGTCTGGATTGGCGGGTATCGCCAGCGAACTGGTCAATGAATTCGCGCCGGGCTCTCCTGCTGGAGAGGTATTGGGTTGGGTCAGTTTAGGTCTTGGGTTGGCGTCGCTGGGTACAGGTTTGACGGCAGGTGCGAAAGCAGCTGTGAATGTTGGCAGAAAGCTGGCTTCAGCCTTTAGCCAAGGGCTCGGAGGAAAGGGAACCGCCAAAGCGGCAAAAGCTTGGGAAAAAGCAGCCAAGGCCGCGGCCAAGAAAACCAACACTCAGGTTGAGTTGGCAGAGGATGCACCTTGGCAATTAATCAGGGCCTCCGGGGCGGACGACGTTTTGGCCGCCAACGACGCTCAAGCCAAGGTGGCTCACGCGAACCAACTCTACGCGCTTATTGAAAGCGGTATTTCCCCAAGCGATGCAGCCAGAACGGCTGAAATGTTGTACACACAACTAAGGAGCTACGGCGGGACGAAGAGATTAATGCATGCCTATTTGACGTCGGGTACGGGGCGCGGGGATCGTATCTATATTCTGGAGGACAGTTCAGTAAGGGTTGCCCGAGTGCTCCAGTCGGGCGGTCATTGGAGTCCAGGGGCAACCAGCAAATTTATAGCTTCGGCCAAAAATATGACAACGCCGCGCGCGTGAGCTGCGAATTGGGCACTTTGCCTGCCCGTTATGCGTGTGCAGATCTGGCGTGCTGCTCCAGCGCCCATTGCACATGCTCCCTGACCAGCTCTGACGGATAATTCCGTCGCGCCTTCAACGCTTCCAGCACTGGAATCGTTGAAGGCGCATTGCCCAACCCTACCGCCAGATTGCGCAACCAGCGCTCATAACCGGCCCGCCGCAACGGCGAGCCCTCGGTGCTGCTCAAGAACTTCTCTTCATCCCACAAAAACAGCTCGGCCAATTCGGCATTGTCGAGATTGTGCCGTGGCTTGAAATCGCTTTCCGCCGAGGGCCGCGCGAAGCGGTTCCACGGGCAAACGATCTGGCAGTCATCGCAGCCAAACACCCGGTTACCGATCAGCGGACGCAGCTCTTCGGGGATGGCGGTTTTCAGTTCGATGGTCAGATACGAAATGCAGCGTCGCGCATCCAGCACATACGGGCCGACGAAGGCGTTGGTCGGGCAGATATCCAGACACGCGGTGCAACGCCCGCAATGTTCGGTGCTGTGCGGCTCGTCCACCGGCAATGGCAGATCAACAAACAATTCGCTGAGAAAGAAATAGCTGCCAGCCTTGCGGTTCAGCACCAGCGTATTTTTGCCGAACCAGCCCAGCCCGCGTGTTGGCAATCCGTTTTAATTGGGGAATGCCAAAGTTTGTTTATAACAATGAGGCGTAGTGGGTGGTTCTGATGTTTATTGATAGGTTGGTGTGGGTATTTGATTGTGGGTAAATATCGGTCTAATTCAATTTCTGCAATGGTTATAAGTTTGACTTGGTATATTCGGGTGGATAAAGGTAGTCAGTGTTCAGTGTCGTCAATTTAGAGGATTCTGAATTCTTGTTACTACTCACTCAAGGAATGATTATGTTTAAATCAAATGGTTGTACTGATCTTGGGAATCCCATTCCCTGCATTGTCAAAGGAGCTTCCAGAGTTTCTGTGGTCGAAGTTGGTTTTGATAATGATCCAAATATTCGAACAAAAAGCCTCTACGCAAACGGTCGTATGCAAGTTCAAGTGATCGTGTTGATGACAGTCGCGGACGATAATGGCGAACCGGTCGAAATGCCACCTGAAGTTTTGGCATCGGTAAAGCTTGTTCACTACAACGGAGGCGAAAACCTGAAAAATGGCTGGGGAGCCGTAGATACTGAAAACGAATACCTGCACGACCTGCCCGGGACTGCATCGCTGGCCAGGGCCAGTGCTCACCATAGCTCCACGGTGGCCAATGCGGTTCCCCGTTCGTTCGCGAAGAAAATCGTTTTCTGGGTTTCTGCCAGCGCTGTCGGTTCAACCAGGATCGCTGCACAAGTCAAAATTGGCGGAACCGTCTTCACGACCAATGGGACATTGCCAGGCCGGCATGACAAGAGCGTTACCCTTACCGCGCTGCTACCAAACGCATACTCCGGTGTTAACTTCCACTTTGATATGGTGCATGGGGGCAAACCTTGGGATGGTGTGCGTATTCACAAATACTATGTCGGTCTCTATCCAATCCGAGATGGTGGGGTTCAAACAAAGCTCTTGAATTGGTCGTCTGCCAACAATGCGGCGGGCGCTAGCGTCGAGTTTTTTCAAGTTTTTAACCAGGATAAATACAAGAACTTACCCCATGCTGTCGGATTCATGGTGGATAAATCCATTAAGGAGTTTTCTTGGGCCAGTTTGGCCAATGGAGGGCGTTACAAGACGGCGGTAAACGAGCGCGACGGTATGCTGACTATAGTGCAAATGACTGTTAATTATGCCGGTCGAGACAGTAATAAGCAGGCAGTATTCCCTTTTTCTGCGTTCGATGCTTATGGTACCGAACATAGGTTGCGAATTCGTACTGATCTCGGTCGCGATAATGTGACGCCGGATAAAGAGCGTGAGTACTTTGTAAACTTCATTCTGGAGCGGAATTGATGTCGATATATACTTCCAATGCCGCCCCTATTCACTCGACAGCGTTCAACTTCAAAGATTTTATTTCTGGCGGCGTAGACCCGCGCACCGGATTTTACAGTTGTGCCCTTACGTTTGGTGATATTCATTCCGCAAGACTTAACGGGCCGGTCATGCCCGTCCGGCTGTTATTCGATCCTTTGAGCCAAACCGATCAGGGGTTCGGCCGCGGCTGGTCGCTGCCGTTGACCTGTTATGACGAACGCTCGCGCAATCTGGTCCTTTCCAGTGGGGAGCGTTATCAAGTCACCGAAACTCCTCAGGGGATGAACTTCAAAGAATTGAAACTCAATACGCTGAGGATCTTCAAGCCTCGGGCGGACCAATTCCACGTCATCCACAAAAACGGTTTGCGCGAAGAACTCCAATTCTTTGGATCGAGCGGTATCGCTGTGCCGATACGCCTGGTGTTACCCAATGGGGCCGCGGTGACTCTCACTTACCAATCGCAAGACGGGATGCCTGTGTTAACAGGGATCAAAGACGCCGAGCGCCAATTGTTGGCAATTGATCGTCGAGGCAGCCTCATTTTGACGCTGTACCCCGGTACGGAGTGCGAGGCGGTCTTCCGTCTGATCCAAAGCAGCGGTGAAACCATCATTCGCTTGCCTAGTGGCGATGAGTGGGCTCTGGAGTTTGAGCGGATCGGCACAACGAACTGCGTGACCTCCGTGCGCTCCCCGCAGGGTGGTCTGGAAACGATAGTCTACAAAGTTGACGGTCATCGCTTGCCCGACCGCGCGCCCGTTGCCACTTTGCCTTGCGTGAGCGCTCACACATTGTTTCCTCGCTTTGGCCAACCGGCCATCACCCGCTATTACGATTTCTCGGCGCAGAATTTTCTGGGTGGCGGCTCCGGGCTCGAATGGTCGAACGACGGCGACAACCTCTATCGTGCTGCTCCTGATTTTCAGTACACCTCGACTGAACGGCTGATGGCGGGTACCAAGGTTCACAGTCGCACAGTACGCACGTTCAACCGTTTCCATCTGCTGCTCTCGCAGGTCACCGATTGTGCAGGGAAGATCAGCGCCCAGAAAACCGTGTACCACTTGGAGCACAGTGCCGATCTTGAGCATCAACCTGCACAATTTCGGTTGCCGAGGATTCAGACGCAGCGCTATGAAAGCCAGGGGAAATGGCGCGAGGAGTCGCTACGCACTGAGTATGACGAATTTGGCAACCTGATCATGCAAGTCGAGCCCAGTGGCGTGACCACCGTTTGTGAGTTCTACGTGGCTTCGGGCGAGCAAGGTTGCCCGGCTGATCCGCTCGGGTTCAAACGGTTTGAAAAACAGCGAACGGTGACTGGTGCAGCGGGTTCGCCCGACGCGGCGAGCACCGTCACCTGCTATGAATATCAAATGCAGCGAGGGTTGCAAGGCGCCGCTACCGCTGAGGTTGTGCTCTGCCGAGCGGTGATGCATGAGATGACGTCAAGTGACCCCATCCTGCGCTCGACAACCGATTCGACATATTACGACGCGCCACTCGATAGGCTGCGGCATGGGCGGTTGAAGACGCAGACAGTGCTCCACGGGAAGCTGTCGACACGCAGCGAGTTTATTTATACCCAAGAGGGGACAGCACTCAGTCAGCGGACAATTGTCAGTGGCTTCGATGCAACGACCAAGACTTCCAGGCTGGACCTGTCGATTATCAATGGCACCAAGCTCCGCGAAGAGAATGAGGATGAAGGCACGCTGGTCTTCAAGCACGATGCGCTGGGTCGTTTGCTCAGTGAAGTGGTGGCGCCTGGCACAAGGTTCATGGCCGAGCGCGAAACCCGGTATCTGTGTGTCGACATGGCGAAAGCGCAACCCGCCGCTGTGATCACTACTGACGTTAATGATCGCAAGCAGAAAACCGTCTACGACGGCATGGGTCGAGTGATCGCAATTGAAGAGCTGGGCGGCGACGGTACGTTCTGCCAAGTTTACGCAGCGCAACATGATGCATTGGGTCGCAAGGTCCGCGAAGTACGCACCGACCTTTGGCCAGGCCAGAAGCGCGAACTCACGACCACGTTCCTTTTCGATGAGTGGGATGAGGTCAAAACCACCCGCCATCCTGATGGCCGCGTGGAACATCGCAATTACGACCCGATTTCCTTGACCGAAGCGAAATGGGTCGAAGGTATGGGCAAGGTCATTACGGTCAATAACGACTTCGGCAAACCCGACACGGTCGAAGCGTTCGATCTAGCCGGGCGCAGCTTGGGAAAAACCAGTTACTGGTACGACGGCCTGGGACGCGGACTGCTGCAAACCGATCAGGCTGGAAACTCGACCTCGTTTGAATATGATGTCTATGACAGGCTGATCCAGACGACATTGCCCGACGGCCAATGCGTCCAGACCGAATACGCAGTGCACAGCACCGCGGCATTACCGGTGCAGGTCAAAGTCGGCAGCCGTAGCGTCGGCGAGCAAGCGTTCGACGGCCTGGGTCGTCTGACCCGCAGCGTTGCTGGCAAGCATGTGCAGACCAACGGTTATCTGGCGGGGTTGAGTCAGCCGGCATGGACTCAGATGCCGGATACAACCCGGGTGGAGTTCAGCTATGAACCGGCTCTAGGTTCCAGCATCACCCAGCGCAAGATTGTCGGCACACAGCAAGAGCTGCGGGCCAGTTATGCCTACGATGCTCGTCTCGGTTTGCCGGTCGACTGCACAGAGGTAAACCACAACCGACGTTGCGAATATGACGACTCGGGCCGTCTCAAGTCCGAAATTCTGACCCAGGATGGGCAGGTACGGCGCAGCCAATACACTTACTCGCTAAGTGGCCGCCCGCTGAAATGTGTCGATGTGTTGGGCAATAAACACACGACGGAGTACGACGCGGTCGGTAGGCCATTGTCGTACGAACACGACACGGTTAAAGCGACCTTTGCCTACAATAGTCTCAGCCAACTGGTGCGCGTTAATGCCCGGGACAAGTCCACCGGGCGAACACTTGTCACTCTGTTGGGGTACGACGCCTTGGGTCGGGAAACCTCACGGCATTTCGAGTTCGCGGGGCGGCTAACCAGAGCGCTTGCGTCGAGCTATACCCTGGCCGGCAAGCTGGCGCGAAAGCGTTTGACCGAAGGCAATACGGTCTTGCGCGACGAAGGCTTTACTTACGATTCACGCGGTCGTCTCCAGCGCTACACTTGCTCGGGTAGCGAATGCCCGCGTGACCCTTATGGAAAGGAAATTCGCAGCCAGCGTTATACCTTCGACGCGCTGGACAACATTCTTAAGCTGACCACCGAATTTCCCGGCGGCAGTAATGTGGCCGCCTACACTTACGATCGCGACCACCCGACCCGGTTGCTCGAAATCAGGCACAGCCACAAGGATTATCCGGCGCCGGCGTCGTTGCTGTACGACGTCAACGGCCGCTTGATCAAGGATGAGCAGTCGCGGTGGTTGACGTACGACGGCTTCGGTCGCCTGACCCGGGTCGCGAACGCAGTCGGTGAACTGATCCGTGGTTATCACTACGATGCGACGGATCAACTAACCGCATTGTCGCAAGCCAAAGGAGCCCCCGTTCAGCGTTTTTACCGCGACGGCCGAGTGATTAACGAAGTGCGTGGCAAGGAGAACCGTACCTGTCTGCGTCAGGATGAGCAATTGATCGGCGAGCAACGCGTTGGCGCGGCAGGTGTCACGCAATTATTTTCAGCCGACCAGCAGCAAAGCATCTTGCGTTCGCTCAAGGCTGGCGAGCAGCAAAATATCGCCTACACACCGTATGGCAGCCGCCCGGTAACGGAGGACGCATTTGCCTTGCAAGGTTTTGCCGGCGAGCAGCTTGACCCGATGACAGGACTTTATCTGCTCGGTAACGGCTACCGTCCGTACAGCCCGACGCTCATGCGCTTTCTGGTGCCTGATAGCCTCAGCCCATTCGATGCCGGTGGCCTGAATCCCTACACTTACTGTGCAGGAGACCCGATCAACCGGGTAGATCCGACCGGGCACTTCTGGAAAGCCTTGCTTGGGGTGGTGCTAGCGGTTGTCGGTGTTGTTGTCAGTGTCTTGACCGCCGGTGCAGCAACGCCGTTGGCAGTCCTTGGCGTCGGTCTGGCCGTAACCTCGGGTGTGCTGGGCTTGGCGGATACGATTATTCAGACGGTCGCACCGCACCTGGATCCCAACGGAGTACTGGGATGGGTAAGCTTCGGGTTTGGCATCGCATCGATGGGCGCGGGTTGGGTGAACTCTGCAACCAAAGGCACTGGACTGTTTTTGTCCAAGGTGTCCAACGGGCTTACCAAAGGTATTAGCGCGGCAGGCAGTTACGATCTTCTGAGTGCAGGCTATGCGCTGGTCGGCAACTTGGGAGGGTTTGCTGGTCAAGACTCGAGCGGTGTGAGTCCGGCTATCGGGCGAAGTCATACGTCCCCCTCTACAGCGCCTTCGGTGGCTCTTAATGTCAACTGGTCGTTGTCTGCGCGCATCAACGGCGATGCAAGCGAAGGTCTAACTGGCGTTTCTGGCAGTTCCGTCGTCGAGCGCTCAGACAATCTGAAGGTGCGTATGGCAATGAAAGACCGGTTAGCCGTTCGCCCTGCGTTCTAAATGTCGTGAGTCGCTTGGCGGCGCGCATGTTCATTCAATGCCCACTCCACATGCTCCCTGACCAGCTCTGACGGATAATTCCGTCGCGCCTTCAACGCTTCCAGCACTGGAATCGTTGAAGGCGCATTGCCCAACCCTACCGCCAGATTGCGCAACCAGCGCTCATAACCGGCCCGCCGCAACGGCGAACCCTCGGTGCTGCTCAAGAACTTGTCCTCGTCCCACAAAAACAGTTCAGCCAGTTCGGCATTGTCGAGGTTGTGCCGTGGCTTGAAATCGCTTTCTGCGGACGGCCGCGCGAAGCGGTTCCACGGGCAAACAATCTGGCAGTCATCGCAGCCAAACACCCGGTTACCGATCAACGGACGCAGTTCTTCGGGAATCGAGCTTTTCAGTTCGATGGTCAGATACGAAATGCAGCGTCGCGCATCCAGCACATACGGGCCGACGAAGGCGTTGGTCGGGCAGATATCCAGACACGCGGTGCAACGCCCGCAATGTTCAGTGCTGTGCGGCTCGTCCACCGGCAATGGCAGATCAACAAACAATTCGCTGAGAAAGAAATAGCTGCCAGCCTTGCGGTTCAGCACCAGCGTATTTTTGCCGATCCAGCCCAGCCCCGCCTGTTCGGCGATGGCTTTTTCCAGCACCGGGGCGCTGTCGACGAAGGCGCGAAAACCGAACGGGCCGATCTCGCCTTGAATCTTGTCGGCCAATTGTTGAACACGTTTACGGATCAATTTGTGGTAATCGCGGCCCAAGGCATAACGCGACACGTAAGCTTTTTCCGGTTGGGCCAGACGTTTGGCCATCTCGGTGTCGCCCGGCAGGTAGTCCATGCGCAGGGAAACCACGCGCAACGTACCGGGCACCAGTTCCTCGGGATGCGAGCGTTTGCTGCCGTGGGCGCCCATGTAATCCATTTCACCGTGGTAGCCGGCCTCGAGCCAGCGTTGCAGGTGCTGCTCATGCTCGGCCAGATCGAGGCCGCTGATGCCGACTTGCTGAAAGCCCAGCTCGCGGCCCCAATCCTTGATCGATTGGGCGAGGGCGGACAGGTCTGTGGTGATGGCGGACATGAGGCGAGAGAAACCGGAGCTGAGGTGCGTATAATTCTGCCAGACATCGGAGCCCGAAGACGCATGCCGCACACGAAAGATGAATTACCCGACGCGCTGTACGGTGCCGCACAGGTGCGCGAGATCGACGCGCGGCTGATTGCCGCCGGCACGCCGGGCTTCGAATTGATGCAGCGCGCCGCGCATGCGACTTGGCGGGCGCTGGTGCGGCAATGGCCATCAGCCGATGCACTGACGGTGCTTGCGGGTCACGGCAACAATGCGGGCGACGGCTATTTGATTGCTGCGCTGGCACAGCGGGCCGGTTGGTCGGTGCGAGTGTTGACGGTCGGTGAACCGCAGCGTTTGCAGGGTGACGCCGCACTGGCCCATGCGCAGGCGTTGGCTGAAGGCGTCAGCGTGCAGGGCTTGACTGCGCAAAGCGAACTGCGTGGGGTCATCGTCGATGCCTTGCTCGGTACTGGCCTTGCCGGCGAAGTGCGCGCGCCTTATCTCGATGCGATCAAAGCGATCAATGCCAGCGGCTTGCCAGTCACGGCGGTGGATATTCCTTCCGGACTGTCCGCGGACACCGGGCATGCGCTTGGTGCCGCGGTTCGTGCCGACCTCACGGTCACGTTCATAGGATTGAAAATCGGCCTGTTCACCGGTGAGGCGGCGGATTACACCGGCCATCTGGTGTTTAGCGATTTACAAGCCGCAGCCGAAACCTGTCGTGACATTCCCGTCCGTGCCCGACGCCTCAATACGGCTAATCTGCCGCGCCTTGTCGCACGCGGACCGACGGCGCACAAGGGGCGCTTCGGGCATCTATTGTTGATTGGCGGCGATCACGGTTTTGGCGGGGCGATATTGCTCAGCAGCGAAAGCGCCTTGCGCAGCGGGGCTGGCATGGTTTCTCTGGCGACGCGACCCGAGCATGTGCCGGCGGCGCTGAGCCGCTTACCGGAAGCGATGGTGCTTGGCACTTCATCGGCCAATCAGTTGATGAGTCTGCTGGAAAAGGTTTCTGTGCTGGTGGTCGGGCCGGGGCTTGGGCAAGCGAGTTGGGGGCGGGCGTTATTGTCCGCCGTCGCCAATGCGCCGCTGCCGCAGGTGTGGGACGCCGATGCATTGAACCTGCTGGCCAGCGGTTTTGTCAGTCTGCCCAAGGACTGCGTGATTACCCCGCATCCAGGCGAGGCGGCGCGGTTGCTGGGGATGAAAACCGCCGAGGTACAGGCCGATCGTCCTGCTGCTGCGTTGGCGTTGAGCAAAAAATACAAAGCGGTGGTGGTGCTCAAAGGTGCTGGTAGCCTGATCGTCCATCCCGATGGGCGGATGGCTGTGTGTCATCAGGGCCATCCGGCCATGGCTACCGCCGGGCTCGGTGATGTGCTGGCCGGTTTGATCGGCGCGCTGCTGGCGCAAGGCATGGGCGGCTTCGAGGCCGCGTGCCTGGCGGTCTGGCTGCACGCCAATGCCGGAATGCAACAAGGAAAATTCGGCCGTGGGCTGGCGGCCAGTGATTTGATTCCAGCCATTCGTCAGTTGCTGGAGGAGCATGCACCGTGTCTGAAGTAACCCTGTACTTGGCCGATGAGCAGGCCATGAGCGACTTTGGCGCGCGGATCGCCCGCGTTACCCAGGGCCATGGTCTGATTTTTCTCGAAGGCAATCTCGGCATGGGCAAAACCACCCTGTCGCGCGGCATCATTCGTGGTTTGGGGCATGTCGGTTCGGTAAAAAGTCCGACCTTCACATTGGTCGAACCTTACGAAATCGGGGACATCCGCGCCTTCCACTTCGACCTGTATCGCCTGGTCGATCCGGAAGAACTGGAGTTTCTCGGCATCCGTGATTACTTCGAAGACGATGCCCTTTGCCTGATCGAGTGGCCCGATAAAGGTGCAGGCTTTTTGCCAAAGCCTGACCTGACCATTACCATTAGCCCGCAAGACAGCGGGCGTTCGCTGAAAATTTTATCCCAGGGGTCGCGTGGCGAGGCCTGGTGTGCCGCTTTGGCATTGGAAAACAATTAAATGATGGGGTTAGGTATGCGCTTTCGCGCGTTGGTGGCTGCCGTTGGACTGTTGTTGATGGCAGTAACCGTCAACGCTGTGGCCGATTCAAAGGTCAACAGCGTTCGCCTGTGGCGGGCGCCGGACAACACGCGACTGGTCTTCGACCTGAGCGGCCCGGTGCAGCACAGCGTGTTCACCCTGACTTCACCGGATCGACTGGTGATCGATATCAACGGCGCCACCCTCGGTGCGCCGCTGAAAGTGCAGACGGCCAACACGCCAATCACTGCGATGCGCTCGGCCCAGCGCACGCCGACTGACCTGCGGGTGGTCATCGACCTGAAAAAAGCCGTCACCCCGAAAAGTTTTTCGTTGGCGCCGAACGCGCAGTACGGCAACCGTCTGGTGGTCGATCTGTTCGATAATGCCGCCGATGCGGCACCGCCACCCGCGCCGACGCCATCGGTGGCGACCGTGCCTGCGGTGCCGGTCACGCCCACGGAGCCTGCGATCAAGTTGCCGCCACCCCCACCAGCCCCGCCCGGCAAACGCGACATTATTGTAGTGATCGACGCCGGCCACGGTGGCGAAGACCCGGGTGCGTCCGGCTCGCGCGGCCAGCGTGAGAAAGACGTGGTGTTGGCGATCGCCCGTGAACTGCAACGTCAGGTCAACGGTATGAAAGGCTTCCGCGCCGAACTGACACGCACCGGCGACTACTTCATCCCGTTGCGCGGCCGTACCGAAATTGCCCGCAAAAAGGGCGCCGACCTGTTCGTCTCGATCCATGCCGACGCTGCGCCGTCTACGGCAGCCTTCGGTGCCTCGGTATTCGCCCTGTCTGATCGCGGCGCGACTTCCGAGACTGCGCGTTGGCTGGCAGATAGCGAAAACCGTTCCGACCTGATCGGCGGTGCCGGCAACGTCAGCCTCGACGACAAAGACCGCATGCTCGCAGGCGTACTGCTCGACCTGTCGATGACAGCCTCGCTGACCTCCAGCCTCAACGTCGGCCAGAAAGTCCTGACCAACATCGGCCGGGTGACACCGCTGCACAAACAGCGCGTGGAACAAGCCGGGTTCATGGTGCTGAAATCGCCGGACATTCCATCGATCCTGGTCGAAACCGGCTTTATTTCCAACGCCAACGAAGCTTCCAAGCTTTCTGCGGCGAGCCATCAGCAGGCGTTGGCACGCTCGATCAGCAGCGGCGTGCGTCAGTTCTTCCAGCAGAATCCGCCACCGGGCACCTACATTGCCTGGCTGCGTGATTCCGGCAAGATTGCTCAGGGCCCGCGTGATCACCGGGTCAACCCGGGGGAAACCCTGGCGATGATCGCCGTGCGTTATCAGGTCTCGCCAGCGGCGCTGCGCAGCGCCAACAACCTGAGAAGCGATGACCTGAAGGCCGGTCAGCACCTGACCATTCCCGGCACCGAACTGGCGTCCAAAGAATGAATCAGCTGTTGAACACCGCCCGCATCGAACTGCTCAGCCCACGGCTGGCGAACCAGATCGCCGCCGGTGAAGTGGTCGAGCGCCCGGCGTCGGTGATCAAGGAACTGCTGGAAAACAGCCTCGACTCCGGTGCCAAACGCATTGATATCGATGTCGAGCAGGGCGGCGTAAAGCTGTTGCGGGTGCGCGACGATGGCAGTGGCATTTCCGCCGACGACCTGCCGCTGGCGCTGGCCCGTCACGCCACCAGCAAGATTCGTAATCTGGAAGATCTGGAACAGGTGATGAGCCTGGGCTTCCGCGGTGAAGCCTTGGCGTCGATCAGCTCCGTCGCACGGCTGACCCTGACCTCGCGCACCCGTGATGCCGATCAGGCCTGGCAGGTCGAGACTGAAGGTCGCGACATGGCGCCTCGGGTTCAACCGGCCGCGCATCCGGTGGGCACCTCGGTGGAAGTGCGCGACCTGTTCTTCAACACGCCGGCGCGACGCAAATTCCTCAAAACCGAAAAAACCGAATTCGATCACCTGCAAGAAGTGATCAAGCGTCTGGCGCTGGCGCGTTTCGACGTAGCTTTCCATCTGCGACACAACGGCAAGACCATCCTCAGCCTGCACGAAGCTCACGATGATGCGGCCCGCGCCCGGCGCGTGGCGGCGATCTGCGGCTCGGGTTTTCTTGAGCAGGCGCTGCCGATCGAGATCGAGCGTAATGGCTTGCACCTGTGGGGCTGGGTCGGTTTGCCGACTTTCAATCGCAGTCAGGCGGACTTGCAGTATTTCTTTGTGAACGGCCGTGCGGTGCGCGACAAACTGGTGGCCCACGCGGTGCGCCAGGCTTATCGCGACGTGCTGTTCAACGGCCGGCACCCGACGTTTGCGCTGTTTTTTGAAGTCGATCCGGCGGCGGTGGACGTCAACGTGCACCCGACCAAACACGAAGTGCGCTTCCGTGACGGGCGCATGGTGCATGATTTCCTCTATGGCACGTTGCACCGTGCGCTGGGCGATGTGCGTCCGGAAGATCAGCTTGCCGGTTCGGTCACCACTGCCGTCGTCCGCCCGACAGGGCTTGATGCTGGTGAATTCGGCCCGCAGGGCGAAATGCGTCTGGCGGCGAACGCGCTGCTGGAGCAACCGCAGGCGCAACCGGCGTTCAATACGACGTCGGGTGCCAGCGCTGGTGGCGCCTATCAGTATCAATACACGCCGCGTCCGCAGTCAGCCATGCCGCCCGCCGCTGAAGCGCAGGCTGCCTACCGCGAGTTCTTCGCGCCGCTGGCCGAAGCCAACGCCAACGCGCTGCCAGCAGGCCAGGAAGATATTCCGCCGCTCGGCTACGCACTGGCGCAACTCAAGGGCATCTACATTTTGTCCGAGAACGCCCAAGGCCTGGTGCTGGTGGACATGCACGCCGCTCACGAGCGGATCATGTACGAGCGCCTGAAGATCGCCATGGCCAGCGAAGGGCTCAGCGGTCAGCCGCTGCTGGTGCCGGAATCACTGGCGGTCAGTCAGCGTGAGGCCGATTGCGCCGAGGAACATGCGGCGTGGTTCCAGCGCCTTGGTTTCGAATTGCAGCGTCTGGGCCCGGAAACATTGGCGATCCGCCAGATTCCAGCACTGCTCAAGCAAGCTGAAGCCAACCGTCTGGTCGGCGACGTGCTGTCGGACTTGATGGAGTACGGCACCAGCGACCGGATTCAGGCACACCTGAACGAACTGCTCGGCACCATGGCCTGCCACGGCGCAATCCGCGCCAATCGGCGCCTGGCCCTGCCGGAAATGAACGGTCTGCTGCGTGACATGGAAAACACCGAGCGCAGCGGTCAATGCAACCATGGCCGACCGACCTGGACCCAATTGGGCCTGGACGATCTGGACAAACTGTTCTTGCGCGGTCGTTGATGAGCCAGCTTCCTCCAGCGATTTTCCTGATGGGCCCGACCGCTGCGGGCAAGACCGACCTGGCCATCGAGCTGACCAAGGTGCTTCCTTGCGAGCTGATCAGTGTCGACTCGGCGCTGGTCTATCGCGGCATGGACATCGGCACCGCCAAGCCTTCAAAAGAGCTGCTCGCCGAATATCCGCACCGTCTGATCGACATTCTCGATCCGGTTGAAGCCTATTCGGCTGCGGATTTTCGTCGCGATGCCTTGCAAGCCATGGCGGAAATCACCGCGCGCGGAAAAATCCCGCTGCTGGTGGGCGGCACGATGCTCTATTACAAGGCTTTGGTCGAAGGTCTGGCGGACATGCCGGCAGCCGATCCCGAGGTTCGTGCACAGATTGAAGAAGAGGCTGCACGCCTTGGCTGGCAAGCCCTGCACGAGCAATTGGCGGTTATCGACCCGGTCTCCGCTGCACGCATTCATCCGAACGATCCTCAGCGCTTGAGTCGCGCACTGGAAGTCTATCGGGTCAGCGGTCAGAGCATGACCGCTCTGCGCCAGCAACAATCTGCGCAAAGTACTGAAGCAGCCGCTTCGGGACTGCAACAATTGCCCTATACTGTCGCGAACTTGGCCATTGCCCCGGCGAATCGCCAGGTACTGCACGAGCGCATTAAACAAAGATTCACAAATATGTTGGAACAGGGGTTCATCGACGAGGTCGTAGCCCTGCGTAAAAGAAGTGACCTGCATTCGGGGTTGCCGTCTATACGTGCGGTAGGCTACCGCCAAGTCTGGGACTACCTGGATGGCAAGCTGACATTGGCTGAAATGCAGGAGCGCGGCATCATCGCCACGCGCCAGTTAGCCAAGCGCCAGTTCACCTGGCTGCGCAGTTGGGAAGATCTGCACTGGCTGGATAGTCTCGATTGCGACAATCTGCCGCGCGCCTTGAAATACCTTGGGACCATCTCCATATTGAGCTGAGTCCTTGCAATTGCCGTCTATCCTTGGGGGTGTGACGGCCAAAGCCATCTGAATTACCTATTTTTATTATTGAATCCTTAAAGGAGTGCGGCACATGTCAAAAGGGCATTCGCTACAAGACCCTTACCTGAATACTTTACGTAAAGAGAAAGTTGGGGTTTCCATCTACCTGGTCAACGGTATCAAACTGCAAGGCACGATCGAGTCGTTCGACCAGTTCGTGATCCTGCTGAAAAACACCGTCAGCCAGATGGTTTACAAGCACGCTATCTCGACAGTAGTGCCGGTTCGTCCAATTCGTCTGCCTAGCGCAACCGAAACCGAACAGGGCGACGCTGAGCCAGCTCCGGGTAACGCCTGATAGGAGTCTCCTTTGTTCTTTGAGCGCCACGGTGGTGGTGAGCGGGTAATCCTCGTTCACTTGGATGGACAGGACCCTGAGGCGCGAGAAGATCCGCAGGAGTTTCAGGAACTGGCTAATTCGGCGGGCGCCGAGACCGTTGCGTTTTTTAACGTGCCGCGTCATCGGCCAACCGCCAAATTCCTGATTGGCAGCGGCAAGGTCGAGGAACTGCGCGACCTGGTTCATGCCGAAAAGGCCGATCTGGTGATTTTCAATCACATCCTAACGCCCAGTCAGGAACGTAACCTCGAACGTGTTTTCGAGTGTCGCGTGATCGACCGTACCGGTCTGATTCTCGATATTTTCGCCCAACGCGCCCGTACCCATGAAGGCAAGCTCCAGGTCGAACTGGCCCAGCTTGACCACATGAGCACACGGCTGGTTCGTGGCTGGACTCACCTTGAGCGTCAGGGTGGCGGTATCGGCATGCGTGGTCCGGGTGAAACCCAGCTGGAAACTGACCGCCGTTTACTGCGGGTCCGCCTGCGACAGATCAAGGGCCGGCTGGAAAAGGTGCGCAGTCAGCGAGAACAGTCGCGACGCGGCCGTTCGCGTGCGGATATTCCTACCGTGTCACTGGTGGGCTATACCAACGCCGGTAAATCCACGCTCTTCAACAACGTGACGAAATCCGACGTGTACGCGGCTGATCAATTGTTCGCCACGCTGGACCCGACCTTGCGCCGTCTGGAACTGGACGACCTGGGGCCGATCGTTCTGGCCGACACGGTAGGTTTCATACGCCACTTGCCGCACAAGCTGGTCGAGGCTTTTCGGTCTACGCTCGAAGAGTCGAGCAACTCCGACCTGCTGCTTCACGTTATCGACGCGGCCGAACCGGATCGCATGTTGCAGATCGAGCAGGTGATGGTGGTGCTGGGCGAGATTGGGGCCCAGGACTTGCCGATCCTCGAGGTCTATAACAAACTCGATTTGCTTGAAGGCGTTGAGCCGCAAATCCAGCGCGATGCCGATGGCAAACCGCAACGGGTCTGGTTGTCGGCGCGTGATGGCAGTGGTCTGGAACTGCTTGAACAAGCCATTGCCGAGTTGCTGGGCGGTGATTTGTTTGTGGGTACATTGCGCTTGCCGCAACAATTCGCTCGACTGCGTGCGCAGTTTTTCGAACTTGGTGCGGTGCAGAAAGAAGAGCACGACGAAGAAGGCATCAGCCTGCTGGCCGTTCGTTTGCCCCGGGTCGAGTTGAATCGACTGGTAAGCCGCGAAGGATTGCAGCCGATGGATTTCATCGAGCAACACACTTTGCAATAAAAGCCTGACAAAGCGGTTGTGCCGCAACGGCAGGCATTCTGTAGCATTGGTCGGCGCGCCGTGGGTGCGTCTTTGCTTTATCAGATGGAGAGCGCTATGGCTTGGAATGAGCCGGGTGGCAACTCGAATAATCAGGATCCTTGGGGTGGCAAGCGCCGCAATAACGGCGACCGCAAGGGGCCACCAGATCTCGACGAGGCCTTCCGAAAGCTGCAGGAAAGCCTGAACGGGTTGTTCGGTGGTGGCAAGAAACGTGGTGATGACGGCGGTGGTTCGGGCAAAAGCGGTGGCGGCTTCGGCGGTCTGATCGGTATTGCCCTCGTTGTGCTGTCTGCCGTTTGGCTGTACAGCGCGGTTTACGTGGTGGACGAGCAGGAGCAAGCCGTAGTGCTGCGCTTCGGCAAATACTACGAAACCGTCGGCCCGGGTCTGAACATCTACTTCCCGCCGATCGACAAAAAGTACATGGAGAACGTCACGCGTGAGCGTGCCTACACCAAGCAGGGCCAGATGCTGACCGAAGACGAGAACATCGTCGAAGTGCCGCTGACCGTGCAGTACAAGATCAGCAACCTGCAGGACTTCGTGCTGAACGTCGATCAGCCGGAAATCAGCCTGCAGCACGCGACCGAAAGTGCGCTGCGTCACGTGGTGGGTTCCACCGCGATGGATCAGGTGCTGACCGAAGGTCGTGAACTGATGGCCAGCGAAATCAAGGAGCGTCTGCAACGTTTCCTCGATACCTATCGCACCGGTATCACCGTTACTCAGGTCAACGTACAGAGCGCCGCTGCACCGCGTGAAGTGCAGGAAGCCTTTGATGACGTGATCCGCGCCCGTGAAGACGAGCAGCGTTCGCGCAACCAGGCTGAAACCTACGCCAACGGCGTCGTGCCGGAAGCTCGTGGTCAGGCCCAGCGTATCCTCGAGGATGCCAACGGTTACCGCGACGAAACGGTCTCGCGCGCCAAGGGTGAGGCGGATCGCTTCACCAAACTGGTCGCCGAGTATCGCAAGGCACCTGAAGTCACCCGCCAGCGTCTGTACCTGGACACCATGCAGGAAGTCTTCAGTAACACCAGCAAGGTACTCGTGACCGGCAACAAGGATGGCCAGAGCAATCTGCTTTACCTGCCGTTGGACAAAATGATCCAGAACAGTTCGGGCAACGCGCCGGTCACCGGTTCGGCCGCCAGCAGCAACACGGACGTCACGCCGAATGTCACTGACGTACCGCAGTCGCGTACAAGGGAGACCCGCTGATGAGCAATAAATCGCTGATCGCCCTGATCGTTGGCGTTGTTGTCGTACTGGTTGGCTGGAACTGCTTCTACATCGTGGCTCAGACCGAGCGTGCGGTGTTGCTGCAATTCGGTCGTGTGGTTCAAGCCGATGTCCAGCCGGGTCTGCATGTGAAAGTGCCTTACGTCAACCAGGTGCGCAAGTTCGACGCCCGCCTGCTGACGCTGGATGCACCGACGCAGCGTTTCCTGACCCTGGAAAAGAAAGCCGTGATGGTCGATGCCTACGCCAAGTGGCGCGTGAAAGATGCCGAGCGCTTCTACACCGCAACTTCCGGCCTCAAGCAAATCGCCGACGAGCGTCTGTCCCGTCGTTTGGAATCCGGTCTGCGTGACCAGTTCGGTAAGCGCACCCTGCACGAAGTCGTGTCGGGCGAGCGTGATGCGCTGATGGCTGACATCACCGCGTCGCTGAACAAGATGGCGGAAAAAGAGCTGGGTATCGAAGTAGTCGATGTCCGGGTCAAGGCCATCGATCTGCCGAAAGAAGTAAACCGCAGTGTGTTCGAGCGTATGAGCACCGAGCGTGAGCGTGAAGCTC